>JAKSBK010000184.1 GCA_022361155.1 Pseudomonadota bacterium | reverse complement strand
GCCAGCGCGCTTGACCTTACGCTGCACCGCCATGCGAGCAGCCTCGATCTGTCGCGCCGTGACGTGACCCCGACCGAGGCACTGCAAACCGTAATCACCAAAGGACACCTCGCTGCCACGATAGGCCAGGCCCCTGGTCTTGCCTTTTTGCTGCTTGCGGTATTTGGTGCGCTTCGGTGACAGCATGGCGGTCTCCCTGGCTCAACGTGCGGCCGTAGCCTGCTGGAGTCGGCGTCCCCTGTGTCGGAGCACTTCGCCCTTGAACAACCAGACCTTGATGCCGACGGTGCCCTGCGGAGTGTGCGCGGTGGCCACGCCAAACTCGATGTCCGCCCGCAGTGTGTGAAGCGGCACACGACCTTCGCGGTAGCTTTCCTTACGTGCGATCTCGGCACCTCCCAGGCGTCCTCCAGCATGCACACGGATGCCCTTGGCTCCGAATTTCATGGCTGTCGATACAGCCTTCTTCATCGCGCGCCGGAAGGCCACTCGCCGTTCGAGCTGAGTCGTGATGTTCTCAGCAACCAGCTGTGCGTTGGTTTCCGCTTTTCGCACCTCCTGGATGTCGATAAAGAGCTCGTTTTGCGTGTGCGCCTGCAGCTCCCCCTTGAGCTGCTCGACCCCGGCACCGCGTTTTCCGATGATGATACCCGGACGTGAGGTCGAGATGACCACCTTGACCTTACTGGCAGCGCGCTCCATCTCGATCGAAGCGATGCCCGCGTGTGAGAACTTCTGCTTGATGGCATTTCGAAGACGCAAGTCCTCATGCAGCCAACGGGCGTACTGCTTGTCCTCGTACCACTTCGAGGTCCAACTCTTGATAACCCCCAGCCTGAAACCATGCGGATGTGTCTTCTGTCCCACGTCTAGCTCTCCTCGGCGCCTTCAACGTCGTCGATGACGATCGTGATGTGACTGGCGCCCTTCTCGACTCGCGTGGCACGCCCTTGAGCCCTGGGACGCCACCGGCGCATGAAACGAGTCGACGCCTTGTCGGCGTAGGCATAGGTCACGACCATCCGATCCAGATCCACGCTTTCGTCCTCTTGGCGCGCGTTCGCGATAGCGCTGTCAATAAGCTTCGCTACCAGGGGTGCCGCGGCCTTGCGGGTGAAACGCAGGACGTTCACGGCGTCCGCTACGTTCCTGCCGCTCACCAAGCGCGTCACTATTCGCGCCTTGCGAACGGAGATTTTTGCGTGGCGTAGTGTGGCTCTTGCTTGCATAGCGCTACCAGGTTGGCGCCTTCTTACAAATCAGCGCTTTCCAGTCTGTGGATTGATCTTCTTGCCGCCTTTTCGGTCTGCTGCGTGGCCATGAAACGTGCGCGTTGGCGCAAACTCACCGAGCTTGTGGCCCACCATGTTCTCGGTTACGAAAACGGTCACGAACTTCCGTCCATTGTGCACCGCGAAGCTCAGGCCCACGAAATCGGGCGTGATCGTCGAACGGCGTGACCAGGTCTTGATCAGCTTGCGGTCGTTATTGCGCCTCGCCGTCTCGATCTTCTGGAGGAGGTGATCGTCGACAAAAGGGCCTTTCTTGACAGAACGCGCCATGTGCTTTGACCTCTCCGGCCCCCGAGGACCTACTTCTTGCCCCGCTTGCGCACGATAAGGCGATCGGTGCGCTTGTTGCTCCTGGTCTTCAAACCCTTTGCGAGCTGACCCCAAGGCGAGCACGGGTGACGGCCGCCTGAGGTGCGACCTTCCCCGCCACCCATGGGGTGATCCACGGGATTCATCGTAACACCGCGGTTGTGCGGTCTGCGACCGAGCCAGCGAGCGCGGCCGGCCTTGCCCCACGAGACCCGTGCGTGTTGGATATTCGAAACCTGACCGATGGTGGCCTTGCAGGCCACATGTACCGTGCGGACCTCGGAAGAAGGCAACCGGATCTGCGCCTGATTACCTTCCTTCGCCATCAGCTGCGCCGCGGTCCCTGCCGAGCGCACGAGCTGAGCCCCCTTGCCGATCTTCAGCTCCACGGCATGGATCAGGGTGCCCACGGGGATGTACTTCAAAGGCAGGGCGTTGCCAGGCTTGATGTCGGCATGACGCGACGAAACCACCTCGTCTCCCTTGCGCAGGCCATCCGGTGCCAGAATGTAGCTCTTCGTTCCGTTCCCGTAGTGCAGCAGCGCGATCCTCGCGGAGCGGTTCGGGTCGTATTCGATGCCGGCGACCTTGGCAGGCACGCCAACCTGGCCCCGTCTGAAATCGATCTGACGGTAGCGGCGCTTGTGCCCGCCGCCCCGAAAACGGCAGGTTACTCGGCCAAAGCCGTTGCGGCCGCCGGTAGACGGCTTTGCGCTCGTCAACGGCCGGTGGGGCCGCGCCGTCTCGATGCCCGAAAAGTCGGCAACCTCGAAATAGCGTCGAGCCGGTGAGGTGGGCTTGAAGCGTCGAACTGGCATGCTCAACCTGCCTCGAGTAGATCGATCGACTCGCCCTCGGCGAGCGAAACCAAGGCCTTCTTCCAGTTGCGTCGCTTGGCGTAGCCACGCCCCATTCTTCGCAGTTTGCCGCGCACGTTCAGCGTTCGAACCTGCTTGACCTTGACGTTGAACAGCGCCTCGACCGCGCTGCGGATTTCGATCTTGTTGGCTCCACGATCGACCTCGAACAGGTACTGGTTCTGCGTCTCGCGCAGTCGGTTGCCCTTTTCCGTCAAGACCAGCGGGCGCTTTATGATGCGTTCCGGTTCCATGCGCTATTTCCGGTTGCCCGTTGCCCGAGATTCCAGTGCAGCCACAGCGCCCTGGGTCAGAACCAGGTGCGGGTGCCGTAGCACGTCGTACACGTTCACGCCCTCCGGTGGCAGGTAGTCGTGGCCCTGCAGATTTCGCACGCCGAGTGCGAGGGGCTGGTTGCCCTTCGAGTCAACGAGCAGCGATCCGGCAAGTACGTCAAGCCTGCCGAGGATCTGTTCCAGCACCTTGGTCCTACTCTGGCTCAGCGAGAGGTCGGAGACCACCGTGAGCCGGCCTTCCTGCAGTTTGAGCGACAGCGCGCAACGCAAGGCACCGAGGCGCATCTTGCGCGGCGGCCGGTAGGCGTAGCTACGCGGTCGCGGCCCATGCGCTTTGCCACCTCCAACATAAATGGGTGCGCGGATCCCTCCGTGCCGCGCCCGGCCCGTCCCCTTTTGGCGGTAGAGTTTTCGGGTCGAGCCGGCCACCTCGGCGCGACCCTTGGTGCTGGCGCTTCCAGCGCGCCGGCTGGCCAGCTGCGCCTTGACCACCTCGTAAAGCAAGACTTCACTGACCGGCGCCCCGAACACGTGGCTCGAGAGCTCCAGCTCGCCGACGCTGGCGCGTTCCAGATTGTAGACGTTAACCTTCGGCATGGCTTACATCAGGATCGAATCTCGACATCCACGCCCGCGGACAAATCCAGCTTCATCAGGGCGTCGAGCGTTTGTTGTGTGGGTTCGAGGATATCCAGGAGACGTTTGTGGGTTCGTATCTCGAACTGCTCGCGGGACTTCTTGTCTACATGCGGTCCCCTCAGCACCGTATACTTGTTGATGCGAGTCGGAAGCGGAATGGGACCGGCCACGCGCGCACCGGTCCGCTTCGCCGTATCGACAATCTCGCCGGTCGATTGATCCAGCAGGCGATGGTCGTAAGCCTTGAGCCGGATCCTGATTTTGGTCGTGGGACTCATGCTTATTCGACGATCCTGGTGACGACGCCGGCTCCGACGGTGCGGCCGCCCTCGCGGATGGCGAAGCGTTGTTGTTCTTCGAGCGCCACTTTGCTGATCAGCTCGACGGTCATTTTCACGTTGTCGCCGGGCATGACCATCTTG
>JAKSBK010000183.1 GCA_022361155.1 Pseudomonadota bacterium | reverse complement strand
GCAACGACGACTGACCAGCACCGTCTGACCGGCTACCACGCAGCGAGCAAGCATGCCTTCGTTATCGGCCAGCTACCTTCCCGGTTGCCTCGATTTTCACCCCGGTTCGGGTCGCCTTCGACGCTATCGCCTCGATATGCTGTGTGCCGCCACGTCACTAGGTCGCGTCCTTCTTTGGTGTGGCCCATGTCGTCGGCGGCTTCCGCCTCGTCCCCGTCGTTCTGTACGATCCAGCGCACGACATCTCTGCGTTGGAGGGTGTGCCCGACTTCGAACCGGAGCCAGACGTCCTTCGGAAGTGGGGGCTCATCTGCGCGATACCGCCGCTCCCGGACTCGCCCGCCTTCTGTCTGCGCGATGGCAATGCTCACCTTCACGGAAGACGGCCGCTCCGACTTGGACGCTCGCTGAGCAACAAAGAAATCGTGACGGAAAACGGCGTTCCAGGCGCTGCGCGCGTCGTCTTCACCGCAGCTGCTTTCGTCCAGCACGTCATGCTTTGGAAGGATCTCGTCGAGCCGCTTCTTGAGCCGGCGAACCTGTCCATCCGTGTGAGGTTTACCGGTCAGTTCCTGGGTCCCATCGATTGGACTGGCGACGCGCTGGTCCAAGGCCAGTCGATCACGCAGAGCGCAGAGGGTCTTGCGGAGGGCCACGTCGTCCCTCAAGCGGTCGGGCACAAAGACCTCCGCTACGAGGGCCGTCGTGATCATTCCACCGGGTAAACTCCACGAGCGACGGGAGGCGCAAAATCGCTTCACGAACCGGACAATGCGCCGCAGCTGCTTCGGCCCGACGTCGATGAACCAGTAGGGGCTGAGCTCCTCTACGCGCTCCTTGAACCAGTCAGTGACCGCTGTCGGGTCACGCTCGGTCCAATCGGGGCCTGCGTGCTCCAGTCGGCCGTCGGCCGTCTCGCGGTAGATGGCTAGGTCGACATGATGTCCCTCCGAATACCACACAGTCACGGCGTTGGTACGCGGCTCGGGATCGCGGAGGAAACCGCTACTCGACTGGAGCAGCGCATCCGCCACCCGCTTTCGTGCATCCAGCGCCGACGAAGGAAGGGCAGCGGCATCGAAGACAACGGCTGTGTCGATGTCGTAGTCCCCATCGGGATGCTGGTTGAGCGTGTGCATCGCGTAGCTGCCCTGGTCGAGACGACTCTCGAATCCAGCCTTGGTCGCACCCTGGATGGGCCCAAGCTTCTCCAGACCGCTCTTCAGCCGGTCCAGGTTGGTGTCCCGAAGGCCGGCGAGCTTGATCCTGCCTTCTCGCCCGAGCCGCAGCTTCTCGTTGTAGAAGCGCAAGAGAAGCCTATTTGCGTCGTACATCCATACCTCGCCCACCCAATAGACGGCGCCCCAACTAGGGGCGCCACCCAAGGGCGTGTGACGGGTAAGCACTGAACACCCGTCGCGCAAGGTGTCCAACTGAATTCAGGGGTGGTACGCAGCGCGCCTCTCGGCGGTCGTAGGACGCTCGGGGAGACCGCCGGAGCTACGTCCCTACGTCCGCGCCAACTGGTCGATATTTCACAGATTATCCCCGCCATGCCCAGTGCCCGCGACCAACGACTCGGTCAACAGCTTTTGCTTTCTGGGGAGCACATGCGATCGCCGTGGAGGAGCGCCGGCCCGGGTGCCGACCGAGCGGCCCGCTGATACCAGCCCCACATCACCGATACTCGGCCGCATGCTGGCGGCAGTGTTTTCGGACCCGATCTACCCAGGCTTCATACCAGTACCAGGTCTTCGCGACCTGTACCCCAAGCCCTTTGCTCGGGTTCTTCCCGTCGTCGGCCTGCCAGAGCAACGTATGGTGGTACTGGGAAAATCGGGCGAAGCCCTCCGACTTCATGAGCGAAACGATCTGCCCCGGAAGCCACTTCGGTCGCTCCGTCTCCTTGATCGAAGCGTACGCAACGTTGATGTTCTCTGCGAGTTCAGAATCGGGCCGAACGAACGTGATCACCTGGTCCGCCTGATTCGGGTGGTTGACAGTCTTCGGCACGAAGATCACCCGGTAAGCGAATTGCGCGCTGCGAAAGTCTTTCGGATCGAGCTCGGCATCGAAGCCTTGAATGAAGCGCTTCACATTCTTCGGAAGCCCAGGGTGTTTCTCCAGCGTGTCAACCTGCTCGTCCGCCAATGACGAGAATTGGAGACTGAGAGACAGATGTTTGGCGATCCCGTAACCCGCTCCAAATAGCCGAGCGATCGCTTCGTGGTAGTTGATGCAGCATGCCTGGAATTGTGCACTCAGAAGATCGTCGATTCGTGTCGTCATTTGGTGCTCGACCTCGTGACGCAGACCAATAAGAAACCTGAGGTTCTGAGTTACCGGCCGGTCAAGTGGGCATTTCGACTCGTTCAGGCAGCGCTCGAGCTCCCAGTACTTGAAGGCTCCGTGCTTTGTCTTGTCGAACTTCCGGCGCTGCCCTTCCTTCTTGAAGTAGCGGTACTCGACCCCGAGATCTCGATAGTAGGCGTGCAAAAGGTACGTCCACGCGATGATCATAAGAACCACGTAACTCTCGGACTTGAACGTGATGTTCGGATTATTGAAGATCTGCACAGCCGCCAGGGCTGCCTCGCGGGACTTCTTGAGCAGCTCCTCTTTGACGGAGAAGAGGCGGCGGACGCGCTTCTGCTTGCCCACCAACTACCCCTCCTCAAAAAAGCCGTGGTTGACGCGGGCGATCTCCACCGTCTCGCCTCGTTCGACACCCACCCCGTGATCGATCATCAGGGACGCGAGCTGGTCGCCGTCGATGAGGACGATTCCCTCGCGACGGTCCGAGAACTGTCGAGCTCCACTGGCGAAGTAGCCCGTGGTGATGAACAGGCCTTTGGTCGCGTTGCGGTCGGTGAGTGCGCCGAAGAAGGCCTGGATGTCTTTGCGCTGG
>JAKSBK010000182.1 GCA_022361155.1 Pseudomonadota bacterium | reverse complement strand
TTCATCAAGGTCGCGGATGCCATGCTCGACCAGGGTGTAGTCTAAGGCGTCGGATCAAGACCAACGCTATGTTGACCCGACGCCCAATGTAGCGTCTGCTCGATGGCCCCGGCGACCACCGCCAGCAGCCTTCCGGCTCGATCCTGGTACGAAACGTTCCGGCATCTGATGCCCTTCAGGATCCGTGAGATCCTGATGGTCTCGTCGGCCTACGACGCGTTTGCCCTGGAAGAGGACGGTCCGCTCACCGACCAGCTCTTCACCCGCTATTCGGAGCTGCACCTGTCTGACGCGCCACGCATCTTGCACGTACCCACCGCACGTGCCGCCATGGACCTGTTGATCGAACGTCGCTTCGATCTCGTGATCACGGTCGCCCACCTGGAAGACGGTGATGCTGCGACGCTGAGCAGGCAGATCAAAGAGCGGTATCCCGCGCTTCCGGTGGTGTTGTTGATCTTCGACGAGGTCGAGCTGCAGCGCTTCCCTGACGGCCGGCCAAAGACGATCGACCGCATCTTCTTGTGGACGGGCGACGCGCAGATCATGATCGCCGTCATCAAGCACATTGAAGACGCGCGCAACGTGGCGCATGACACACGCGTGGCGGGGGTGCAGGTAATCCTAGTCGTCGAGGATCAAATCCGCGCCTACTCGACCTTCCTGGGCCTGCTTTACCCCGAGCTTACGACCCACGCGCAATCCCTCATCTCGGACGGTGTCAACGACCTGCATCGCGTGCGACGAATGCGTGCGCGCCCCAAGATCCTGCTGGCGACCGACTTCGAGGAAGGCATGGCGCTTTACAGGAGATTCCGGGGTCACATGCTCGCGCTGATCACGGACATTCGCTATCCGCGCAACGGCGTGGAAGAGGCCGAAGGTGGGCTGCAGCTCGCGGAGATGATCAGGGAAGCCAGCCCCGAGCTTCCGATCATGTTCCAATCATCCGAACGCTCCGCAGCCAAGCGCGTAGCAGCCTTGAACGCATCGCTTGCGAACAAGAAATCCCCTCGGTTTCCGCTTCAGGTAAGGGAGTTCCTGCGAACGGTGCTCGGTTTCGGTGATTTCGTTTTCCGGCTGCGTGACGGCAGCGAGATCGCCCGCGCCGGTAGCATCTACGAGATGGAGAAGCTCCTGGGAGAAGTACCTGCCGATTCGATTGTCCACCACAGCGTACGCAACGATTTTTCTGTCTGGCTCAAGGCACGCAGCATGTTCGACCTGGCCAATCGAATCCGCCCGAAGACGCTGGAGGACTTCGACGGCGTCGAGGAGGCGCGGCAGTACCTGATCCGCGTGCTGCAGGAGGCCCGCAACAACGAGCAAGCGGGCGTGATCACCGACATGTCGGCGGCGCCCAGCGGCTCGGAGAACCGCTTCGTGCGCGTGGGCAAGGGTTCGTTGGGCGGAAAGGCACGTAGCCTGGCCTTCATAAACTCCCTGATCGAACGCCACCGTTTGCGCGATTTTCCGGAAGATCTCGAGATACGGATCCCCAAGACCATCGTGGTGGGCACCCATGAGTTCGATCGTTTCATCGATCAGTGCCGCATCACGGACGCCATGCGCCAGGGCGACGACCGCAGGATCACCCAGAAGCTGCTGGAGGGGACGTTTCGCACCAAGTTCTTGGATCAGCTGTTCTCGGCGTTTCTGGCATTGAAGGGCCCGCTATCCGTGCGTTCTTCGAGCCTGCTCGAAGATTCCCGAGTCGCTGCATTCGCCGGAGTGTATGCTACCTATCTGCTGCCCAACAACCACCGCGACGTTGCGGTTCGCTTCTCGGAGCTGCGCAGGGCCATCAAAGGCGTGTACGCGTCGACCTTTTCCAGGGAGGCTCGCAGCTACATCGCCAGCACGCCGCACGGGATAGAAGAGAAGATGGGCGTCGTAATCCAGCAGGTCGTTGGCCAGCGCTTTGGCGATCGTTTCTATCCCCAGCTGTCGGGTGTAGCGCAATCATACAACTACTACCCGTTTGGATCTCAGAAGGCGGAGGATGGAGTCGCTGTGATCGCGCTGGGTCTGGGGCACATGGTGATGACCGGCGGCCGCGCGCTGCGGTTTTCGCCGGGAGCGCCCGCGGTTCTGCCCCAATTCCCGAGCGCGCGCGCGTACGTGGAGTTTGCGCAAAAACAGTTCTACGCGGTCAATCTGGCGGAGCCCGAAGTCGATGTGCTGGAGGGGCCAGCGGTCTCTCTTGCGCTGCAGGAGCTCTCTGTAGCAGAGCAAGACGGTACGTTTGCGCTCGCTGGAAGCGTCTACTCCGCTGAAGACGACGCCATCCGCGATAACCTCAAGCTGCGGGGCCCGCGCATCGTCACGTTTCACAACATCCTCAAATGGAACGCATTGCCGTTGGCCGAAGCCCTGGCGGCCTTGCTCAAGCTGGCGCGGGACGCCATGGCGAGCGAGATCGAAATCGAATTCGCTCTTGACATCGCCGATTGGGGACGGCCGCTTGCGCCGGGAGCCCGGCGCCGCATTCCGCGCCTGTACGTCCTGCAGCTGCGGCCGATGGCCACGATGGAGCTCGGGGGCCCCAGGGTCGATCTCGACGAGCTGCCCCCGGAGCGGATTCTTTGCCGCACCTCGCGCGCGCTCGGCCATGGCTTCTTGGGCGTTATTCGCGACGTGGTATACGTGAAGCCGGACGATTTCAGATCAGGCGTCTCCCGGCGGGCCGCGCAGGAGGTCGGAGCCATCAACCAGAAGCTGCAAGCCGACGGCAGGCCCTACATGCTAGCCGGACCGGGGCGTTGGGGCACCCAAGATCCCACCCTCGGTATCCCCGTGCAGTGGAGTCAAATCGCGGGCGCGAAGGTCATGGTAGAGACCCCGCTAGGACAGCGCCACGTCGACCCATCCCAAGGAACTCACTTCTTTCACAACCTGACATCGCATCGGATCGGCTACCTGACGGTGAGCCCGGCCATGCAAGGGTTTCTGGACCGAAAGTGGCTCGACAGCCTGCCTGCCCGAACCGAAAGCGAGCTCGTACGGCACGTGGCTTTCGACGAGCCGATCGAGGTACACATGGACGGCATGCGAAGCCGCGCCGTGGTCCTCAAGCCCAAGGCTCGGGACGGATTCGATTGATTAGGACACCGCCCGGCCCTGCACTGCCTGCGATGACGCGCACAAGGTCGCTGCACCTGGACTGCCTGCGGCAAGATGCCAGCCCGCCGGCTCGGTGCCTGGCGGAGGCGGAGTATGGGTTGGGTATCAGTAGAGGTAGTTGAGCGCGAGCTGTATCCTGCGCGGGCGCTGCCTGCCCGAGACCCGCCCAAAGCGCTCGATGTCGGAGCTCGTGATGCCGGTAGGCGTGCGGCTGTTGAGCAGGTTGAAGACGTCCACGTACAGGTTCAGGCTCTGGCCGAGGTCCTCGGGCAAGAGGTTGATGGTGATGCGCGCGTCCACCCCCAACGTGTCCGGCTCCCGGAACTCCGCGATCGCCTTGGTCTCGTTGGGGGTAGAAGGGACCGTGCCGCGCGGCGAACGCCGGTTGTCACGACTCCCCTCGAACTCGTTGTAGTACCACTTCGAGAGCGGGGAACCGCTCTGGTAGGTCAGGGTTGCACCTAGCGTGAGATGGTTACCGAGCACGTAGGTGGGCATCAGGCGCAGCCTGTGGCGATGATCTTCACCGTTGTATCCGAAGAGAAAGCGCTGCTGGCGCGGATTGTCGTCAAGCCACGAACCGTAGCTCCAGGCGAGCGTGTAGAAGGCCGCGATGTCCCAGCTGCTGCTCGGCTGGCCTGCGATGCTGAAGGACAGACCATGGTAGACGTCGTAGGATTCGTCGGGAGTCATGTACCGGTAGACCTCCTTGTTCCTGAGCTGAGGGATGACCCAGTCGACGACGCGGACGCCGGTCGGGTCCCAGATCCGGTTGACCTCGAGGCTTGTCCACTGATTGCTGATACGCTTGTAGGTGTACTCCACGGTTCCCGCGAGACCGGGCACCAGCTGCCTGCGCGCGGCCAGGGTGATCTCGTCGGCCCGTGGAGGGCGGGCATTGGGATCGAACTCAACGCCCTCCGGTCCGCCTCTTTCGGCGACCAGCCGCGAGTAGGAAGCCGTAGCGGGATCCCATTGCTGAACCCTGGTGATGCGGCGCGCACGCCGATCCACCCCCGAAGCCGTGCTCAGCGCGAGCGTCTCCAGGTGACGGCCGTAGTACGCTGACAGGATGTTGCGGCCGTCTTGCGTGATGTCCGCTGCGAGACCCAGGCGCGGCGAAAACCCGTAGAGCGATGTCACCCGCTGTCCGCTGGTATCGTAGCTCGCACCGTAGTCAAACCGCAGGCCAGGCAACACATGCAGCCATTCGATGGGCGTCCACCAGCGATCCTGCACGAACAACCCCACCCCCCAACCCTGCTGCCGCGCGTCGTAGTCTGTGTACTCGGTTCGGCGGAAGCAGTTGCCGTGTGTGGTCTGGTCCTGCGGATCGCAGAGCCCCGCCTCGAGCTCTGTGTAGCGGGGTGCGAGGTCGGTATACTCGTAGCCGACGTTTCCCATCCGATCGCCGAGCACGTAGTCCGTGTTGGTGCGCCAGTTGAACTGGGTCTGGATGCCGAGCTTGATGTCGTGGCTGCCGTGGAAGCGGCTCTTGATCTGCAGCGAGGGGTCGAACTGCACCCGACCGCGGCGATCGAAGTAGTGGCTGCTGCCCTGGTACCACCTGGTTTGGTCGTGCAGGTTGTAGTGGGATGCCTGGTTCGGATTCCATGTGCAATTCCTGTCGCTGAAGAACTGGCAGCCGGTGTTGTCGATCTTCCCGAGCAGTCCTTGCGGGGCGAGCTCGATCATGTTCGTCATCAGGCCGCCGCGCACGCTGGTGGTGATGTTCGGGCCCAGTAGGAAATCCCAGGTTGCGATGGCCAGCAAGCCGTCCTGGTCTTGCCGGTTCTCGGCCACGCCCAGGCGCGTGTTGCCGCCCTCCACGTTATTGAAGGAGCCCGGGGACCAGTTGGTCGAAAACGTCAGCCGGTGCTGGGGCGCCGGCACGAACTGCAGCTTGACGCGCGCCAGGTTGTTCACGCTGGTGTAGGAAGGGTGCTGGATGTTGTACGGGGGAACGCCAAGGGGTGGCCCTTTCACGCTCGAGCTTTCGTGAAGGCGCAGCTCGTAGGTCGCATTGATCCAGAGCTTGTCCTTGATCAGCGGGCCGCCCAGATTCACGTTGGCCTGTGCGGATTGGTTGGGACCGGGGGAGGCTTCATTGTAGGGCTGGCGGGCCTCCCAGAGCTGGGAACCGAAGTTGCCGCTCGACGATAGGCTGTGGTGGTTCGCGTAGAGCGATGCGTTCACCTTCCAGGCGTTGGAGCCGCTGGCCGTTTGGACGTTGATGACGCCTCCGAGGGAGGCGTACTCGGCCTCGGCACCACCGGTGACCACGTCCACCGAAGAGACGGCGTCGAACGTCATGTTGGCGCTGAAGGTCTTGCTTACCGGGTCGGTGATGTCTAGGCCGTCCACGAGATAGCGGTTCATGTTGTACGATCCACCCTTGATGTTCGGGTTGCTGCCTCCGGTCACGCCGGGCATGTTCTTGGTTATGCTCTGGTAGGAGCGGCCGGTGGGCAGCTTCCTGAGCGTGTCTGCGTTGAGCACCGTGCCTGTCTGGGTTGAATCGGGCCGCGTCATGGTGCGGTGGCCGCCGACTTCGATCACTTCAACGTCGTCTCGGGACCACGCGACATGAACGGGCACGGCGACGCCTTGAGTAACGATCACCTCGCGCTTCAAGGTTTCTCGCCCCGAGTAGCTGAAGCTCAGCACGTACGGCCCAGGCGGCAGGTCGCCGAGATCGTAGCGACCGCGCCGATCCGTCTTGACCGAGCGCGGTTCGCCGAGCAGGGCCGGGCCCTTGGCCGTGATGCCGACGCCGACAAGAGGCTTGCGCGTCTGGACGTCGGTCACCGTACCCTTGACGCGCCCGTGCTGTTCGCCGAGAGCGAAGGCCTGGTCGGCGAGCAGCAAGGCGTAGGTCGCGCACAGAAGCGAAGCCACAGAAGAACGCAGAAAGCGGAAAGCTCGCCGCCCCGATCCTCGAAACCACACGGATGCGCGTGTCATCGCTGGACCTGGAGGCAGTAGCTGTAACCTGGAACAGCCGGCTCGATGGCGTAGCCGGGATCGCTTTCGATCGAGAGCGCATCCTTCGGGAGGCGGTCCGCGGTCACGGGCAGGTCGAGCATCGGATTGCGGTCAGCATCGTAGCTGAATACCTCGCATACAGGCGAGTAGCCGGGCTGGCCGCGCCGTGCCTGCAACACGTCGTAACCCTCGCCGAGTCGGCCCGGTCTCGCGCTCGCGGGATCGTTCGGATCGCGAAGGATCGCGGAGCGAGGATAGTAGAGCCTCTGCGTGGCCATCTGCGTGGCGATTCTGCCATCGGGCTGTGGCAGATCGACCGTGGGAATGTAGCCGCCGTCCAGGTAGGCGAGCAGGTAGCGATTGAACCAGCCCCAGTGCTGCAGGCCGAGTCCTGGATGATCCGTTCTGGATGATTGTCCACGCGGATAGACCGCCGCGCTCGGTTCGATGATCAGCCAGGCGAGGTAGCGCCCGTCTGCGGCAAGCTCGTCGGGTCCGGCAAGACCGTAGATGGAGACAAGCCCGTCTTCGCTCGTCACCTCTTGACAGCCAAGCCCTGTGGAATCCACCGGCACCTGCGAAACCACGGGCACGTAGCTGGAGCCCGACTGGACCCCCTCGCGGTAGGTCGCCTCGGGCAGCTGCGTGAAGATGGCGCCCTGCAGGTCGTAACGTACTTCGTCGTAGACGCTGTCGTAGATGTAGCCGGCCGGTGCAGTGCATGCGTACGCCTGCGGAATCGGCTCGAGCCCCGGATCGAAAACATACGCCCTCGGAGCCTCCACATCGGCCCGCTCGCCGTTGACACGCACCCACAGCGGGTTGTCTGCTTCACGCACCGGATACCGGAAGTAGCCGATCTCGACACCGCCCGTGAAAGCCGCAATTTCCGTGAAGGTCCCGCGCCCTGGATTCTTTCGGTTGCCACCCGCGCCCAGGTTCTCCACCGGGAAGTCGACCGGGTCGACCGCGCCCAGGCTGCCGTTACCCGCCGCAAAGTCCGCATAGGGATCGCAAGCGCCTACAACGGCGACCGCAAGCATGGTGGTCGCCCAGGCGCACCAAGTCCGCATGTCTGCTACCTCCAGGCCGCTGTTTCGCATGGCTCGCCGATCCGCTCCCCCGGTGGCGATCATGGCCGAGCGGCCGCACGCATCATAGTCGACGCGCGCCGGAGCTCAAGCGCGTGGACCGGCTCCCGCTGATCGCCGCGCCCCCGCGAGGTCGATGCTCGGAGCTCTTGGGCGCCGGCTTCGTTTTGGTGTCGATTCTCTGATCCATTGTGGTCGCGAAGTGCATAGATAACTGTGTTGACTTCAAGACCACCGACGCCGTCCGATCGACATTCGTGGCAGTGTGGGTAAGCACTGGATTGGGTGTCGGCACATGAGCGCCCGGTGTGCGCTTGAGGGCTTATTGGAGGGGGCATAGGACAACAGGGGCATAGGACAACAGGAACCAGGCAACCACGAGCTTGATACGCGCCAGAGCGCATAGAGTGTTAGAGCCTCACTCGTTCGCTGGGTACACGTTCCGGCGCGTATCAAGCTCGTGGTTGCCACAGGGCCGGCCGGGCAGTCCCGCGAGGGGGACCGTGGCCGAAGTCGCCGGCCACGCCGGACCCTCTGTGCGCCTTCGGCTTCCGAGGACAACCCGGACAACCCTGGCCGCAGGTTGGACGCAGGGTCAATCTTCGCTGCAAGGCCGCCGTTTATACAGAACGGGCCCCGAAGTAATCAGTTCATTCGGGACCAGGAGTAACCATGAAACCAAACGCCAGGCGCGCGTTGAAGGCGCCGATAGCGCTGGCAGTAGGGGGTCTTGCCCTGCTGGCCATGGCGCTCTGCCCGGCCCCGGTAGACGCCGGCAGGCTGAAAGCCAAGGTCTATCTGACTCAAGGCCGGATTCCCGTCAGACTGACGGAGCGCGGACTCCTTGGATTCGCGCGCCGCGGGCACTCCTACAGGCTCAGGGAAACCAAGAACGAGCAACTGGGCAAGCGCTCGTGGAAAGCCAACATGGTGGTGGCCTTCAACAAGGCTCCGGGCGACTTCGAGTTTCACGTGCTGTTCTACGACGTTCACGATGGCCGGCGCAGGTTCGTCGAAGAGCTCAGTACCTTTGTCAGCAATCGGAAACAGAGAACCTTCATACAGAGGCTCTCCATGCCCCGTGCCCGGTTCAAGCCCAACCGACACATGGAGCTCGTGGTCGTG
>JAKSBK010000181.1 GCA_022361155.1 Pseudomonadota bacterium | reverse complement strand
CGCTCCGCGAACGCAACCCGACCTTCGCCGTCGGACGCGGGCAACGCAGCGCCTTTTTCGAGGCGGTGGCGGCCGTGCGCGCCTTCCGCACGGCCTACCGCGCCGCGCTCGAAGCCTGGCGGCGAGGGATCCGCGAGGCGCAGTTTCCATACGGGACGTGGCTCATGTGCCATTTCCACGGAGCTGCCGCCGCGCCCGGCTAGCGGCCGTAGCGAGTCGCCTCCGATCCGAGCAGCACCCGACGGGACCTTCGCATGTCCTAGGGCAGCGCTGCACGTTCAGCGCTTGGGTTCGTGTACCTTTGCCGCGCTACTTCGTGCAGTGGGATTGGGAGCTGGACCCGACCGCGGCCGAGCCCTTTGGGCTGACGGTGGATGGCATCACCCAGGCGCTTGTAGACGCGGGGCTGCAGGTCGTCTCGGTCGGGACTGGATTCGATGTGCCGATCGAGGGCCAGCACATGCAGCCCGTGATGGGCGTCGGAAGGCGGGTCCGCGATTAGAGTTGGCGCGACAACGAAAAGCGCATCCATGATTCACCTTCGACCCGCGACTCCGCACGACCTCGATCTCCTTCAGCGTTGGGATTCGGCCCCGCACATCATCGCCTCGAAGGGCACCGAAGACTGGGGCTGGGAGCGCGAGCTCGTTCGCCGCCCCGACTGGCGTGAGCAGCTCATCGCTGAGGTTGAAGGTTCGCCCATTGGCTTCATCCAGATCATCGACCCGGCCCGCGAAGACAGCCGCTACTGGGGCGACTGCCCCACCGGGCTGCGCGCCATTGACATCTGGATCGGCGAGGAAGCGTTCCTCGGCCGCGGGCTCGGCACGGAGATGATGCGTCTGGCCATCGACCGCTGCTTCGCCGACCCGGCGGTGGGCGCCATCCTCATCGACCCGATGGCGTCCAACGACCGCGCGCGCCGCTTCTACGAGCGCCTCGGGTTTCGGTTCGTCGAGAACCGGAGCTTCGGTGACGATGACTGCGCAGTGTATCGGCTCGAGCGAGGCGACTGGCAGAAGTCGTTGTAGACGGTCGTCGGCCCGAGCAGTCAGCCTCGTCGTGCAACGAAGAACGTGTAGCCGTAGTGGTGCCCGCTGCGGCGGTGCATCGCGGGTTCCTTGGCGACCTCGTCAAGCGCCGCGAGAGCCTCGGCGTCGGCGGCATACTTCACCCGGAGCTTCTCGATCTGCCGCTCCATCGGCGAGTAGAAGTCGTCCCACCAGGCTTCGTCCGGCAAGTCGAAGTGTTCGACCAGCGACAGGCCATTCTCCCTGATGAGTGGCAAGACGTCCTCCACGCGACCCATCGTCGCGTAGTCGGCGAAGGCTTCGCGGACCTCGGGCGGCGCGTCTGTCGTTCGCCAAACCGCCTCCGTGAAGGCCAAGTAGCCGCCGGGCCTGAGAAAGCCGGCGCACACGGGCAGCGCCGCCGCGAGGCCCAAGTTGTACAGGGCGCCTTCCGACCACACGAGGTCGAAGCTCTCCGGCGGGAGGTCGAGCGCTGACATGTCGCCAACCCGTGCTTCAACACGCGCCGACAAGCCACGTTCATCGACCTTGGCGCGCAGGCGCTTGACCAGCGGCGCGTGGCTATCGACCGCAACGATTGTGCCTTTGGTCAGCGACGCGAGGTGAAGCGTCTGCGCGCCCGATCCGCAGCCCAGGTCCAGGATGCGCGGTGACGACGGCAGCTCAGTGCACAGCGCCAGGGCCCGTTGGGCACAGGCGAGGTTGCCCGGCCCCTGGCGCGGCAACGGTTCGAAGACCTCGAAGAAGATCTCTTCCGCGCGGGAGGTCATGGCGCCTGGCACCCTCCAGCTCGTACTGCCGATGACGTCATCGAGCCGTGCAAGCTAGACACGGCACGTCGTTCAATCAGGGCTCGCATCACATCGCAGATATTCCCCGAGAGCGGCACGCAGAGCAATGCTGAGCGTAGATCCTATCGCCGCCAAGGCATCACGCGGGCCCGGTTCACGGCGGCCTGCTTCTCGTGGTCGAGATCGCGGATGAGCCCATCCTTCGGGTCGAAGAAGCGCCCGAGGACGGTCGCGATGGTCTGCTGCTGAGACTCGACATGCGCCTTGAGTTGACGATCGATGTCGTCCAGCAGCGCCGAGCCCACGTCTTGGAGGCGTGCCTCCTGGGCCTGCGAGTGGGCGTTCGCCAGCGCCCGAAGCCCGATGGACCACGCGTCGTGGGCGAGCTGCTCCCGCTGGCGCTCCGACAGCTCGCCGAAGATGTGCACCGCGTCGGGGCGGGCATCTCGAATCTCGGCGGCGACGATGTCCGCGCTGGCGAGGACGTTGACGGTGAGCTGGGCTTCGTGGGCGGTGCTGGTCATGTCCCGGTCACTTTTCACGAGTCGTGCCAGCGCATGCCCTGGACGTGAAAGGCCGAAATCCAATGATTTTCAGACGTGCCCGCCGCAGAGACACAAGAAGTGTTGTGTTAGCGTAAACTTTTTTGTAGAGATCCGGGCCATGCGCCGGGTTCTCTTCGCCTGGGTCGGCAGGACCGACCTTCGAGCGCCTACGGAGAGCGACGCCGTGGGCGTGGGGCCGATCGCTCAAGCCCTCGATGCGAGGGAGTTTGACGACGTCCGGCTGCTCTCGGACTACGACCGCGAGCAGGTCGAGCCCTACCTCGAATGGCTGAAATCGCGGACCAAGGCGTCGGTCGCCGTCGTCTACGAACCCCTCAGCGGCCCGACGGAGTTCGGTGAGATCTACGAGGCGGCGGTGCGCGGCGTTCAGCAGCACGTCAGCGACCGGTCGGGAAACGTGCGCCTCACGTTCCACCTCAGCCCAGGGACGCCAGCGATGGCGGCCGTCTGGATCTTGCTCGGCAAGACCCGCTTCCCCGCTGAGTTGGTCGAGTCGTCGAGAGAGCACGGCCTGCGCACGGCATCCGTGCCCTTCGACATCTCGGCGGACTTCATCCCTGACCTGCTTCGCGAGCAGGACGAGCGGCTCCGACAGCGCAGCGCCGCCGCGCCACCGGATGCCCCCGAGTTCGCCGACATCATTCATCGCAGCCGCGTGATGGCCCGCCTGATCCAGCGAGCCCGCCGCGTAGCCGTCCGAAACGTTCCCGTCCTCATAGAAGGCGAATCGGGCACCGGCCAAGAGATGCTTGCTCGTGCAATTCATCGCGCCAGCTCGCGTCGCGACCGGGCCTTCGTGCCCGTCAACTGCGGCGCCATCCCCGGCAACCTGGTGGAGTCGGAGCTCTTCGGCCACGAGAAGGGAGCGTTCACTGGCGCGAACCAGGCGCGGAAGGGCTACTTCGAGGCCGCCGACGGCGGCACGCTATTCCTCGACGAGCTCGGAGAGCTTCCAGGGCCCGCACAGGTGAAGCTGCTCCGAGTCCTTCAAGAAGGCGAGGTCGTTCGCCTCGGTTCCACGAAGGCGGCCAGGGTGGACGTTCGGATCATCGCCGCCACCAATCGGACGCTCTCGGAGGAGATCGCTGCAGGCCGCTTCCGGGAGGACCTCTTCTACCGATTGGCGGTAGCCGTTCTCAAGATCCCGCCGCTCCGTGACCGCACCGGCGATCTGGGCATGCTGGTCGACCACCTGCTCGAGCAAGTCAACAAGGAGGCTACCGAGGAGTCCGGCTTCGAAGAGAAGAAACTTTCTGCCGGCGCAAGAAACCTTCTTCTCGCCCACCCCTGGCCAGGCAATGTTCGCGAGCTTCTCAACACGCTTCGGCGCGCCGTGATCTGGTCCGAGGGCGCCACGATCACCGCGGAAGACAGCCGCGAAGCGTTGCTGCCCGCGTCGTCATCCGCCAAGTCCGAAATCCTCGGGCGACCCTTGGGCGGCGGTAACTTCTCAAAAGGTGGTGGCGAGGAGAGGAGGGTAGGATCGCACAGGGTACAGAGCACTCAAGGAGCTTGGGCGCGGGCTTCGATGAGTGCGGGGAGAGCAGGGATACGGTTTTGGTTTTGAATCCGGTCGAGGAGG
>JAKSBK010000180.1 GCA_022361155.1 Pseudomonadota bacterium | reverse complement strand
GTGAACCTCGCCCGTCTTCAGCCGTGCGCACATGTGAGAGAGACCTATGTCGATATCCACTGCACCCTTTAGCGTGTGGGTGCCGCGGAACCAGGTGCTGACCCGCACTGATCTGGACAGCGTCCTGGACTCCCTGGACCAGGACGGGTGTAGATCTGTGCTCGGCCGTCCCGTCACCGAGATGGCCCCCGAGGTTGCTTCCCCAACACAGGACCTCTCCCGTGACAAGGCGTGCGCACGAATAGTCCATCGTAGCTGTCGCGTACGAATCGAAAGAACCCGCATCCCCGTCCGAGCGACGCTGTAGGCCGACCACCCTACGTTACCGCCCGGCAACGCCCAGGCCACAGCCACGTAGACACTCAGGCGTCCGGTCACAAGAACACCGCCGGGTCGGCATCGAGGTGGGTCGGTTCATGTGGCTGGGCGGGGCCGATTCTTTTCGCTAAGCCCTCCGAGGACGATGCGCACCAGCTCGTCGGTCTTGTCCAGGTCGGCGATGCTTGTTCTCGCTGATATCGTGCAGGGAAGAGACCCGTGAGCTACGTGGAAATCGTGGTAGGGGATCGCCTGACCCACCCGAGTGAAGCGACCTGCAATGGCGGCTCCCCCACGACCCTGGCGAAGCGGCCGGTACGAAGAAGGGCGTGCGCCAGGCGTCTCCCTTGCTCGCTCGCGCAGCGTCTCGACCCGTTCGGCGCCACGGCAGTCCACCGTGACCGACAGCTGTAGGTCGATGCGCAGACCGCGTGGAGGGTCGCCGTAAACCCTCTGCGCTTTGTAACCGCAAACGGCGAGCGTGTCTGGACCGCGTACGCGGTGGGTGGGCACCAGCTGCTCGACTCGGAAGAGCGCCTCGAGGCGTTCTCGAGGCAGCAGGTTTTCGCAGAGGCGCAAGCGTTGGCGCAACTCGCGCTCCGCCGCGGCTGCCTTATCCGTCGCGGCTCCCTTCGGGGTTGACTGCGAACGATCGACGGCCCGCTCGCGCAACCGGGCGGCCTGGGACACTCCAGGCGACCCGTTTGGTGGCGCTTTGATCCCGCCTGTCTGCTCGATCCCGCGTGTCTGCTCGCGCCTGCATCCCGGGTGTCCGGCCAGGGCAATCACGATTCCCGCGCCCAGCACCGCATGGATGAAGCGAGCCGCGCGCAGACTATGGTATGAGTTGCTCGCAAGCATTGTACGCTGGCTTTGGCTTGAGCCCCCCGGCTACGGCATCGAGGTAGGCGAACACCGCAAGGCCGGCGTTCATGGCGCCACGCCGGGTCCAGCGGACCTTGTCCGCGTTGGACCAGAGGTGCACGTCTGCTGCGCCCACCTTCGCGAAAAGCGTCTCCGGGCAGAAAGGTGGCAACTTGCCCTGGAGCCGGTTGGCCTGCCGAAAGCTCTCCGCCGCTTCGAGGAGCTCCGGTTTCGACGGCTTGCGGATGCACCATGGCATGCGATTGCTTGGCGCGATGCCAGTGACCACGTTTCCGCTATGATCGCCCACCGGTGCGTCCGCTGGGTAGGCTTCAGGGCTCCGCAGGCAGTTCTCACATACGCGATAGTTCCTGGCCCTGCTCCAGAGCGTAGGATCCGACGAGAACACGGTCAGAACGCGCACAGGCGCAGGGTTATCTCGGCTGCACAGCTCTTCCCATAGCTCGGCATCTCCGTTGCTGGGGATTAGCGAAGTGCCGTTTTCCTTGTCGCCGTGGCGGAGTCTGCCGGCCTTCATGTCAAAAGACCGCGCCCGGTCCGGCAAGGTCTGCCCGCACAGCCACTGCGCCGTCTGCAGCATGTTGGCGTCCCGCACTTGCGCGCTTCCGCCTGCACGACCTTCGCCCAAGACAAGCGTGTTGCTTACCAGGCTGAGAATGCTCCTCGGGATCTCCCGTTCGGTGCCGCCGATGGCCATCCAGATCATGTAGCGCGCAGCCCAGGTGTCCGCGGAGATCGCCGGCGTGGCGACATCACCGAAGACGCGAGCACGGTTTTCTCCATGAGCCTCGGGGGGACCGAAGATGCCGTCGCGCAGGTTGGCCACCCGGGTGGCGCCGCCCGTGATCGTCATGATCGTGTCGGCCTGCCGACCCTGAGAATCGGCCTCGGGTCCGTGGCAGTTGACGCAGATGAGGTTGAAGACCGCCCCGCCGGGCGACTGGGTGTACACGGGATTGCTGCCGTCGGGGCGCAGCTCCTCGTTCACATCGAACCAAAGCGGCCTCTCATTGCCCGTGAAGGAGGCGGCCTTGGGAACGGACGAGAGATCGCAGCCGTCCTTCTCGAGCCACAGGCCGTAGGGACGCTCGCTCAGTGCGAACTCGCGAAGCTCCGGTGTGAAAACCACCTCAGCCAGCAACTCGACCACGTCCTTGTCCTCCGGGTCGAGCCCCTGGTGATCGCCGTCGACCAGGATGCGCCTCCAGTCCGGCCTGCGTGGACCCCAGGGGGCCTTGACTTCTGTCAGATCGGTCACGACCCAGTGAGCCCGCTCGGGCACACGGTAGCTGTCGGTCGCCGGTGTCGAGCTACCCGGGACTCCTGGAACGACCCTCGGGTCGACTATGTCCAGGGCCGGATCTGGACAGCTGTTGTAGCGCGAGCCAGCGCGATACTGGGCTAGACGCTCCGAGGCTTGTTGAACCGCTTCGTCGTAGCCTGGCGAGCCGGGTTTGACCTCCACGTAGGGTTGCGGCTCGGCTTCATGCAGCTCGTCCGTCTGGGGATGCTTGCGGCGCGCCGGAATGCTCACCATCCAGCTGCCCAAGAGCCGTGGCGCGCGGCAGTCAAGACCCGGTGCGTCCATGGGCATGTGGGGAAAGATGGCGTAGTGATCCGCGTACGTGAAAGGTGCGTCCACGTTGCGGTAGACAAGGCTCCTCCAGGGAGCGAGTACGGGGTTCCAGACCTGCCGGCCGTCCCGAAACACGATGTCCGCCTTGGCCACCCAGATTCCGGAAAGGAAGCTGGTCGGATTCTGACCGTCGAACACCTCCAGCTCGAACAAGCTGGGCGTGATGTAGGGAATCGGGATGCGTTGCTGTTTTCCGCGTTTGATGCGCGGGCTGAAGCTTTCGAGCGGAAACTCGAAGATGCCTCCGTTAGGACTCGGCCACAAGTTCAAGACGTCACGCAGCGACGGCGCCTTGACCGAGGCGAAGCCGTCTGGATTGTGACAGTGGGCGCAGTTGCCCAGGATGTAGCCCTGGGCTTCGAGCTCGAGCTGGTTGCGAGGCTTGCGCGCGCCTTGGGAGTCCTCGAGCAGTTTGAGATCGGCTGCATCGAACTCGCTGCTGATGCCGTAGTCAATGAGACGCTGCAGCTGATTGAGCTCGTCACTGCCCGCGGGCTCGACGACCCCACCCTCGCCGAGCGGCCTGCGGTGGACTTGCAGCGGTGTGAAGCCCAACACGAAGCTGTGACTTGGGCTGCCCATGTGGCAGTGCAGGCAACGCTCCGAGCCAGGCATCGCGTAGGTCCTGGTCAGGCCCTTGTCTTGCAGCGCGAATTGCACGTTGAGCGGGTTCGATTCGATCACGGCTTGGGCCTGTTGCTCGTCGGTCACGATGGTGACCAGCCGATCGCGAAACGGCGCTCCGTTGCGGAGCGGGTCTCTCACCAGCAGCGCTTCGGTCTCGGGCTCGTTCCAGGCGTACGTGCCAAAGAGCGACGTCACCTCGTAGGAGCCGTCGGGTCGCTTGCGATCCGGGCGCGAAACGATCACGCGCGTTTCCACCTTGCGATAACTCTTGCGGCCCTGGCGGTCGACGACTTCCCTCAAGAAGGTCTTGTAGAAACGGGTATTGGCGGGCAGGGCGAAGCGCTGCGCGACCCGATCGAATCGGATGGGCTCGCCGGCCGGTACACGCACGGCGCGAATCTTCTTGGCGTTGTCGGACCACAGCGGGTACGCTGGCGCGTAGCCGACCACCCCGTGCCGGGCGAGCGTGGCCGAATCCAACGCCACCAGATCGGTATCGCGCAGTCGCAGCGGCAGCTCGCTGGCCCGATCGAAGAACGCGTCCATCTGCCGCACGGCTTCTTGGTCGCTGGCGACCAGGTCCTTCGCGGGAACGCAGTCGCCGATGTTGGTCATGGCGCCGGCCACCTCGCGCTCGAGCCGGTAGGGGCTGTCACCCGCCTGGGCACCACCCTGCGCGGGCACCGCAAAGACGTCGGCCGGGCGACCGGCCTCGATCCAGCGCTCCACCAGCGAGGCGAGCTCCAAGACCGGGTCGCCCTCGGAGCGCTGCGAAGCCGGTTTACCGCCGGCGCTGAGCGGGGGCATGACCCGGTCGGGATCGTCCGAGCGCATGCGTTCGACGGCTCTGCCATCGATCGTATTCGCGAACGTCGGGAGGCTGACGCCGAATCCTCCCAGCGCCGCCTCCACGTGGCAGCCACCACAATGCGACCGGAAGAGACTAAACAGGTCCTTGGTGAACATGATGCGTGCGCTGGGTTGCATCGCACCGTCCGTGACCGCGGACCGAGATGGTAGGCGTTCCGACGCCGCGGCGCGCAGGCACGGCTCGGCCATGGGCGGGTCCGGCATACCGGCATCATCCGTTGGCATGGGCCGAGCACCGTCCGGATGCGCGGTCATGCCGCCGCCGGCCGGTGGTGCGCCGTCCGGACGCCGAAGAGCGCCGTCCAGGCGGTCGCCTCCGTCCGCGTGCATGATGCCCGCCTCGTCGCTCGACGGCGTATAGATCCGATCCAGGTAGCGCTCGCCCTTGCAGCCTGACGCACCAGCGCACAGAGTAGCCAGGACGAGCACCAACAGGCCAGGCATTGATCTCGCCCTACACATTGATGCTTACCGATTCGCGGGGCAGAGCCTAGCGTAGTGCACGGTCACCGGCGCACCCTGCGCGTAACATTGCTGTATCATTTGTCTCACCCATCTCACTCTGTATTGTCATGACCGAGCTTTCGCCGGGGCCGCGGTTCGGCGCCCGCGCGAAAGAAGGGCGGCGTGCCGAGGCACGCCGCCCAAGTTTGCTATGGCTCGCGTCCGGCTTGGCCGGAAACGAGCTACAGAGGGCAGGTGGCTTCGTTGAAGTCGGTGGGGGTGATCTGGCACAGCGGATCACCCACCGTGCCACCCAGGCTCCCGGCGCACGGTGTTGCCGACAGCGTGATGAAACCGGCAGCCGTGGCCGCGTCGTCGACATAGAAGCGATCCTTGAAGCAATCCGCCAGGATCTTTTCATCGCCGGTGATGCCTGCGAAGCCGACCACGGTGTTGGCGTACAGGATGCGCGCCAGGGGATAGGCGCCCGTCGCGCCGGTCAACAGCAGGCGCACGTTGGCATCGGTGGGCGAGATGTTGTTGACTCTGAGGGCCGCGGAATCTGTGATACTGTCCGAAGCCTCGCGACCAGCGAAGCCCAAGCTGCAGGGGCTCGCTTGGGCGAGGCAGCCAATCTGGCGTGTCGAGCTGGTCTCGCTGCAGCCGCTGGCACCGGCTGGATTGCTGGCGTTGTCGCTGGCATTGACCCGGTTGGTGTGGAGCCGGTAGTAAGCTCCTTCCACGGCTTTGCCAAAGGGCGGGTTGGTCGAATCCTTGACCACGGCGCCGGCGGCGTTGCGAAGGATCAGGTTGTAGGCGCGACCGTCCACCGAGGGACCAAAGGGCGTGTTGAAGGCGATGTTGAGGCAGCCGGCATTGCCCTGCGCGTCACGCGGGTACAGGCATTTGCCGAACGCCTGCTGGGTGCCGTTGGGGCAGGGGGGTGGCACCGGGTCCGGGGTCACCGGCATGAGGTCCCAATCGAACAAGCCGAACTCGCAGGGGCTCGCATTGTGAGCCACGGCAAGGTCCACGCCCTCGGGCAAGAGCGTGGGCAGTAGCAGGCCCAGCGTGCCGTCCGATCCGCAAACCTGCTCGCCGGCTTCGCAGGAACGGCGGATGGGATCCAGGTCCTGCTGGTCGTCGCCGTTGCAAAAGGGAACGTTGCTGATCTTGTCGAGGTCGAGCAGGGATAGGAACGTGTCGGTCGTGCCCGAAAAATCGCCACGGCGAAAGGCGTGTCGCATCTCCGTGCAGCCCTCGGTGGCGCAGGCGGTCTGAAAGAAATTGCTCCAGTTGTTTGCCAGGGTACGGCGCACATCGCTGCCACAGTTCTTGTCCGCCACTTTGCCGCCGGCCGAATTATGGTGGATGCCGGCGAAGAGCACACGAAGTGCATCCTTGAAGTCGGCGAAGGTGTACTGATTGCTCGCGTTGCAGCCGGGGCAGTCCAGGCCGTTTCCGTCTTGATCGGTTACGGTCAGCGTCGTGTTGAAGGCGATCCCGTCGCAGCCAGCCTGCGTGTTCTCATCCCGGACGATCGCGAGCCCGTCCAGCGAGTGACCGTAGCCTTCCGCCAGTGTTGCATCCGTGCACCCGGCGTCGTTGGGCGTACCGTTGTCACACATGCACGGGCCCTTGTTGTTGTCGGCCTCCTGAAGGAAGCGCGACATGGGCGCAAGCTGCTGAGAGCCGCGCAGAATGGCCTTCTCGCCGTTGGACGAGCCACCACCGATGTATTCGATGTTGGCGGCGGTAATGCCCGGGCAGAGGTTTACGAGCTCGGTGGTCAATGTGAACAGCGTGTCGGAACCCTCCATCTTCAGTTGGGCGTGAGCGCTGCCGGCGACTGCGCCCATGGCAACGGCCGCTGCTAAAAGCGTCCTGATACTCATCTTCTTCGATCCTCCTGCGATATGAATCATGCTCCGGATCGTGCCGGAGCGATGCTACAAGTAGCCGGCGCGTGTTACGGACCCAACACCGGACCTTGAAGCCTGCGTGACTAAATGCACGCCACACACATGTGAGCCTCGCGGATCCTGAGCGACGTAATTGGGGTGAGCGCAGGTTGTTGCGTCAACGGCACACAGAGTCGGCCTGCGCGTAACACGCGGCAGGTAGACCCATCCCCGCTGCCTCATCTCACGCAGCAGGAGGATTCCGTATATGACTGTGCTGAAAGCCGTACAAACCAAGGTGGCTTTGGTGCTGTTGGGCACCATCGTTGCCGTAGCTGGCTGTAATCGAGCCTCGCATTCCGATCCGATCGGCCAGTTGGCCATGGAGCTCACGCTTCCCGACGGGAGCGACATCCTCGCGGTTGACTACGCCATCACCGGCAACAGCCAAAACATCACCGGGACCATTCCGGTCGCACTGGCGGGCAACAGCGTGTCTGTCCTGGTCGGAGGCGTTCCCGAGGGGATCGGCTACACCGTGACCTTGACGGCCCAAACGACGGACACGCTGTCGAATTGCGAGGGCTCGAACGGGTTCGACGTCATTGCTGGTCAAACCACGGACGTCGCGGTCGCCATGCACTGCGTCAAGAAGCTCGATTCCGGCAACGTGCTGGTCAACGGCACGCTCAACCAGTGCCCGACCATAGATGCCTTTTCGGTCCAGCCGCTGCAGACGGAGGTGGGAGGCATGATCGTACTCACCTCCTCGGCATCCGACCCCGAAATGGGAGCGCTCACGTACATGTGGAGCGCCACGGGCGGTTCGTTTGTCAACGTGGCCTCCCAGAACACCGACTATACCTGCACCTTGGCAGGCAACCAAACGCTCAAGCTGACCGTGGACGACGGCAACGGCTGCACGGTCGAGCAGAGCATCGCCGTCAACTGTATTTCGCAGGCCGTCTGCGGTAACGGCATCGTCGAGCCGGGCGAGCCCTGCGACGATGGCAACACGGTCAACACCGATGCCTGTACACAAACGGGTGCTGCCTGTCCCGGTACTGCACCAGACTGCCTGTGTCGTGCAGCTTCCTGCGGCGATGGTTTCGTCCAAGCCAGCGTGGAGCAATGCGACCCCGCCGATCCCGCCACGGGTGCCATCTGCGAACCCGACTGCACCATCCGCGCGGGCTGCGGAAACGGACAGCTCGATCCCGGTGAGCAGTGCGATCCGACCAACTTGATCGCCATGGGCATGACGCAGGTCAACTGCGATGCCGACAACTGCTCGGCCAGCTGCCAGATCGAAGAGTGCGGCAACGGGGTCCTCGAGTGCGCCGAGGTCTGCGACCAAAGCGCCGGCGACGTTCCCTTTGGCTCGCAGTGCGCATGCGCCCCCGATTCCACTTCGTGCACGGCTGCCCAGTGCCTGACGACCGAGCTCACTCCCTGCCGCACCTGCGAAGAGGCGAACTGCCGCAACTTCCAGGGCATCGGCATCGACCTGGTTGCGGGCTGCTTCGAGAACGCGGATCCCGTCTTTGTGCAGCAGTGCATCGACGTGATTGCCTGCGCTCGCAGGACCGCCTGTGCAACCGGACCCCGCGGCGCCGAGGAGTGCTACTGTGGCGCTGCGGTCACTACCGACCAATGCCAGGCCGGCACCGTGATGGGCCTGTGCAAGAGCGAGATCGAGATCGCGGCCGGTGGCCCCGCAGGCCCGCCTGTCACCGATGCGATCCAGGTTGCCGCCCTCTTCACCAACCGCACTGTGCCGCTCGGCAACGCGAAGTTCATGCTCGACTGCGATCGGGACTTCTGCGCCAGCTCCTGCCTGCCATAGCAGGCTACCAACCCCGGGGGAGCCGCCGGAACTCCGTTTCTGCACGGGGCGCCGACCGTTCGGTCGGCGCCCCTTTTCTTGCTCGCCGAAGTCTCGCCCCTCGCGGCCCTGTTGCGAAGTTGTCACGGAGCAGTCGGACACCTGATGCGATCGGACAAGCATTGCAGTGCTACTCTGGCGGTCGCCTGTCGCGACTCTGGTCGTGACGGTGCTGGTAGGTGAAGACAGGTCATGAAGCGAGCACGCGCGGTGGGAATTCAAGGATGCTGGGCGGCACTGGCCGCGATCGGCTTGTGCACGTGCGGTGGGGAGGAGCTACTCGGGGAAGAGATCTTCGCTGTCTCCGCCACGGATCGCCGCAGCGAGCTTCCGCCGCGCTTGCAGGTGAGCGACACCCTAGCCAGCTGCGACGAGGCGCAGCAAGGCACGCCTTGCGGCCCGAGGATGCACTGCATCTTCGATGCCTGCGTGGTCAACGTGTGCGGCGACGGCGTCATGGCCTACGGCGAGACGTGCGACGACGGCAACCGAGCGGGCGGCGACGGTTGTTCCGCGCGCTGCAGGGAGGAGATCTGCGGCAACGGGATCGTGGACGCGGGGGAAGAGTGCGACGATGGCAACCGCATGAACGACGACACCTGCCGCAACGACTGCCGCAGACCCGAGAGCCGCTGTGGCAACGGCAGGCTGGACACCGGCGAGGCTTGCGACGACGGAAACCTCATCAACCACGACGCGTGCACGAACCTGTGCCAGCCCGCGCGCTGCGGGGACGAGATCGTCGGCCCAGGCGAGACCTGCGATGACGGCAACCGGGTCGCGACGGATGCCTGCACGGATGCCTGCCAAAAAGCTCGCTGCGGGGACGGCATCGTGCAGGGCGGCGTGGAGCAGTGCGACGACGGCAACGAAGTAGCGAGCGACCGTTGCACCAATGTTTGCGAACGAGCTCGCTGCGGGGACGGCATCGTCGGACCCGGGGAGCGCTGCGACGACGGAAACACGAACAGCAGGGACTTCTGCACGAACGTCTGCGAACCGGCGCGCTGCGGGGACGGCATCGTTGGACCCGGGGAGCGCTGCGACGATGGTAACGGGGTCGACACCGATACCTGCCGCAACGACTGTACTCCTCCGCCCATACGCCAGCCTGCCATACAAGAGTGCGGCAACGGTGTGATCGAAGGTCCTGAGCAATGCGACGACGGAAACACGGTGGCATGCGACGGGTGCTCGCTTCTGTGCAGCATCGAACGATGCGGCAACAGCGCCGTCGAGTGCGGCGAGCAGTGCGACGACGGAAACAGCGTGGACACCGATGCATGCAAGAACGACTGCACGCTCAACGCTTCACAGACGTGCGGCAACGGTGCCATCGATACGGGGGAGGGTTGCGACGACGGCAACGTCGCCGCGTGCGACGGATGCTCGAGCCTGTGTCAAGTCGAGCAATGCGGCAACCGGATCGTGGAATGCGCTGAGCAGTGCGACGACGGAAACAGCGTGGACACCGATACATGCAAGAACGACTGCACTCCGGCGGCTTGCGGAGACGGCGTGGTGCAACAGGGCGTGGAGCAGTGCGACCCCGCCGACCTGCTTGCGCTGAACCAGAGCCAGCAGAGCTGCGACCAGGACCATTGTTCCGCAACGTGCCAAATCGAAGCGTGCGGCAACGGTGTGCTCGAGTGCGCGGAGGTCTGCGACGGCAGCACCGGTTTGAACGCCGGCGAGACCTGCGCCGCCGATTGCATGGGCAGGAGCGACCTCTGCTACGAGTGCGAGGAGCAGTGGTGCCGCAACTTCCAGGGTATCGGCATCGACCTGGTCGCCGGTTGCTTCGAGCACGCGGACCCGATCTTCGTGCAGCAGTGTCTGGACGTGATCGAATGCGCCCGCCGGACCGGCTGTGCGGCCGGCGACCGTGGCGCCGAGGAGTGCTACTGCGGCGCCGCAGTCAGCACGGACCAGTGCCAGGCGGGTACCGTCGCAGGTGCCTGCAGGACCGAGATCGAGATCGCAGCCGGCGGGCCATCGGGGCCGCCCGTCACCGATTCAATGCAAGTAGCCGCGCTTTTCACGAACCGCACCGTCCCGCTAGGCAATGCCAACTTCATGCTCGATTGCGACCGTCTCTTCTGTGCCAGCGCCTGCCTGCCCTAGCTACATGGCGGCGCAAAAATAGGGGAGGTTTTTCCATGATTTCGGCAACCGGATAACTGGGCGGCCAACCGAAGCTGCGCTTTTCGCGGGACCGAGCCCGAGGCCGAGAGCGAGAGCGAGTTCGGATTCGGAAGCAGAGGGCCGCTCCAAGTCTTCATCTATCGACGCGGAACTCTTGGCTAGGGACCTGGCCCAGCCGGAGCCCATTGACACTGGGTTGCGCAATTGATGTGCTGCGACAGAAACAGCTGCGAAGCCCTGCCGAGCGCGTAGCGCTTGTTCTTGGCGCGCATGGCGATCTGCAACGGATCCGTGGTCTCTGCGCCGGCTTCGTAGTCCTGCCGGCACGGACCGTCAGGCTGCGCCTTGCCCATCTGACAATCGTCGATGCTCGCCGTGCCGCAGTAGCAGGGGTAGAGCACACTGCCCTCGGCGCACTGGGCCTTGCGAACGCATTGCAGCAGGCGCGCACAAACGAAAGCGACGGGCAGACTGCCGGCCGGACCTTCGGTGATCACGTCTTGAGTCAGGTAGCAACCGCGAAAGCGCGATCCCGGCTCATCCCCCGCCAGCAGAGTTGCCTGCTCCAGGCATTGCCGGCATGGACCCGCGAGCTGGCAGTCGGCGCAGCCGTCGCCCGCCACCAGGTTGCCGTCGTCGCACTGCTCGTCGAGGTCAACGATCCCGTTGCCGCAGGCCTCGGCGCTGCCTGCGTCGGGGGCAGCCACGCCGGCGTCGAGCACGCTCGCGTCGCCTTCGAGCTTGCAGTCCATGGAGCAGCCGTCGCCTGAAACCCGGTTGCCGTCGTCGCACTGCTCGCCCGCTTCGACGAAACCGTTGCCACAGAAGACCTCGATGCCTGGCGGCGCGCTCGGAGGAGCTGCCGGACTATCGGGCGGAGGCCGAGTCCCGGATTCGTTGCGGCAGGCGGGATCGCAGCCGTCCCCGACCGCTTCGTTGCCGTCATCGCACTGCTCGCGGCCCGCCCTGATCCCATCGCCGCACGTGTTGTGAAAGCATCTTTGCGCGATGCAGTGCTTGTCCTTGCCGCAGGATGTGCCGTCGCGCGCTCCTTCGCAGGTGTTATTGGGCGGCGTCTGGATCGCACCACCGTCCGATGTGATTGGGGCTCCGAGCTCTGGATCGTCAGAACAAGAAACCAGTGCGCTCGCGAGGACGAGCATGAGCGGCAATCGAGTTTCGTCCAACATCGTTCGTTCACCGGCCTGAGCAAAAGGGCGCCCCGCCAAAGGGCTACACAACGGGCAGCGTGCTTCGCATCACGGACAGCTCGCCAGTACGTACTGCAGGTTGTCCAGAGCGAACTGGACCTGCTGGCCGGTCAGGCTGACCAGCTCGATCGTGGTGGAAGGGGAAGTGAACGCGTGGGCGAAAGCGCCGCCCGTGTCCTTGGCCGCGCCAAACGTAACGACCGGAACACCGTCGGCGAAGACTTCGAGCCGTAGCTCTCGTAAGCGTGCAGCGTAGTCGAATCCGAGGGAGTGGATCGGCCCATCGAACACGAGCCGCGCGGGAAACCTCGGACCCGCCTCCAGAACCAAATGGGCGGTGGTCAACGGATAGCGTCCCGAGGGCCCGCAGCTCCAGACCCTGCCGTCGCCGCGCAGGCTCTCCACGCTGAAACCGTCGTGGCGCGTCACCGGCATCGGAACGTCGATGCATACGTTCGGGCTCGTTACATGGGGGACGAGGTCGTCGAACGCAAGGGGTCCGGTCGTGCAGGGCCTGCAGCTCGAGCCCGCCCGCCCCAGGCCGGGAGCGCACAGTTGACAGGCGATGCCCGCGTACTCGGGAAGGCAGTCACACACCACGCCCCCGCTCATCGGGAGGCAGGTTCCGTGGCTGTCGCAGGTGGTGGGCAGACAGGTGCCGTCGCGCAAGCAGAGTCCACCCTCGTCGTGGAACCCGGGCTCGCAGTCCCGGCAGGTGGTCCCCCGATAGCCCGGGTCGCACACGCAGATTGGCTGGCGGCTCGCGTCAACACACGTACCGTGCTCGCCGCATCCTGGAAGCCAAGTACTGCAGGTGTTACCAACGCAGGTGCCGTCTTGGGTCAGCCGGTAATCGGCGTGGCAACGGTTGCACAGCTCCCCCACGTATCCAGCTTCGCAGGTACACTCGACCAGCCCGGCCCTGACCCGACAGGTGGCATGAGCGGGACAACTGGATGGGCCGCAGACTTCATCCGGGACGCAATCGCCTGCCGTCCCGGCGTGGAAGCCCGGCGCGCAGTCCTGGCAAGTGCCGCCCGCAAAACCAGCGTCGCAGATACAGACGATGACTCCTCCGCCGTCGTTGCAGATCCCGTGCTTGCCGCACGAGGCTGCACTGCAGAACTGATCGGGCACGCAGGCTCCGGCAGCGTCCCGGTGGAAGCGGTCGCGGCAGGCTTCGCAACGCTGGCCGGCATAACCGGCGTCGCAGCGGCATAGCACGATTCCCAGGCCGTCTTCGCAGGATCCGTGCCCGCGGCAGGCGCCCGCAGTGCAGACCTGATCGGGTACGCACAGGCCACCCGGATCCCGATGGTACGCGGCCGCGCACAGCTGACAGTGGTCCCCCGCGTAGCCTGGCTCGCAGCTGCAGCGGATGATCCCCGAGGCGTCGCTGCAGCTTCCGTATGCGCCACAGGTCGTTTCCAGGCAGCGCTGGTCAAGCACGCACGCCCCCTCTGCGTTCGTGTGAAAACCCGGCGCGCACTGTTCGCATGCCGGGCCCGCATAGCCGTCTTGGCACAGGCAGCGTGGGACCCCCGAGCTGTCGTCGCAGCGACCGTGATGCCCGCACGCTTGCGCCGTGCAGAGCTCGTCGCGTACGCACGCGTCAGTCGCGTCGCGATGGTACCCAGGAGCGCAACCGTGGCAGCGCAGGCCGGTGTAGCCCTCGTTGCACTCGCAGCGCACCATCCCTTCGGACATATCGCAGCGGCCAAGGCCGCCGCAGGTATCGGGCGTGCATGCGGGCAAGCCATTTACCCGGCCCATCTCGAGGCAGGAGCCCTCCGCCTGGGCGTGGAAACCGCGCGCACAGAGCCGGCAACGCGGCCCCTCGTAACCTTCGTTGCACTGGCATTGGATCACACCGAGGTCGAGCCCGCCTGCGGAGTCGAAGCAAAAACCGTGCGGGCCGCACGGGTCGGTGCTTTGCTCGGAGCAGCGCTTGTCGAGTACGCAGCGCTGTTTCGAGTCACGATGGAATCCCTCGTCGCAGATCTCGCAGTAGGCACCGCGGTAGCCGACATCGCACAGGCAGGCGGGACCACCGGACGGGTCTCGCGCACACTGGCCGCCACCGGAGCAGGACACGTAGCGGCATGGGTCACCCAAGTCGACGGCGATGAATTGGGGTGCAGCCGGCGTGTCGCTTCCGCAGCCTGTGAGGCCTGTGACGCACGGCGGCACGGCGAGAGCAAGCCGCAATAGCGTCCACATGGTGTCCATCGGTCCCTATCTCCTGCATCCACGACAAGCGGAAATTTCCGACGATCCAGTTTAGTGCGCGGCTGCTAGTGTCCTGTGTCCGTGATTACGTGCATAAGTCGCCGAGCAATTGGCGACGCTCGAGTCATCGAATCGACGCCGGCTGCGGTTCAATTTCGATGCAGTGCAACGCTATTTCAAGGAGATAGCCCAAAGGGTGATCGGTGGCACGAGGGCGTCAAGGGCCGGTGAATTATGTGCGGGATTTCGGATACAAGACACTAGCTCAAGGGATTGCTCTGATCCCTGACCCGCGCGTCAGTTCTGCATAGACGGAAGCACTCGCCACACCACCTTTGATCAGCTGTTCGGCACGCCGCAGCTCCTGCTCGACAATGCCATCGACGAGGCCTTCCAGCTCCGTCGGGTTTGCACCACTAGGCACGCGCCGGCCGTTGACGAACAGTGTGGGAGCTTGAGACACCGCGAAGATCTCGCCGAAGCGCCGGTCGGCCACGATATGTGCCGCGTGGACATGATCGTCGAGCACCTTGCGCACGCCGGCTTGGTCCAGATCAAGTGCTGCTGCCACGCGGTCGAGGTCTGCGCGCGATCGCGGCGGCGACGCGGCTAGCAAGCGCCGAGCTTTCCAAAACCTCTCGCCTCCTGCCTCGTGGTAGGCTTGCATGGCTAGCTCGGAGGCGGCAAAGGCATTAGGTCGCTGTACCGGAGCGTAGTTGCGCCACACGATGCGCAGCTTGTTGCTGTAACGCGCGCGCAGCCTCTCGAGGCGCTCCTGCATGCGCAACGTTGCAGCGCTGGTCGGATCGCCCCACTCGACGATGGTTACAGGCGCGTCGACAGGGCCGACAAAAGGCTGCGAACGGGTCACCGGGATCCTGTAACGTTGCGGCAAGTCGGTGTGCCGAGCAGCACGCTGCGACGGCGGACCGGCGGTATCCCCTATGGCGGGCTCCTCGGTCCTTGACCTGGACTCGGCGCTCATCGCTGCGAGACCTGCGATCAGGCCCAGCACGAACGCTGGCAGGGCCAGCAAAACGACACCTGTTCGTCCCATGTTTCGCGTTCGTCCCATGTTTCGCGATCCGCAGCTTGACTCGAGACCGCTGACCCGGGGCGCAAAGCCGGGCGCGCATCGCCGGCGAGCCGTCCCTAAGCCTCGCACCCAAATAGGTACGACGTACGTGCAGCGCAAGCGGATCCAAGCCTCCTGATCAAAATGTGATGCAATCGTTGCTCCCCGTTTGCAGGAACGACGCGTAGCGCGTGGCAGTGTCGGTGCATGCTGCGTTTCATGTATTCCCTGGCGGTCGTCGCAGCCTGTGCCGTCGTACTGGCTGCTTGTGGAGACGGGCTCGGCGAATGCCAGGAGCTCGCGGCCGCGGAGCTGGTCTTCGGCAGGCACGCGAGTGTCGCCACCAAGGGGCAGGCTCTCACGCACGACTCCTGTGGAGCCGGCGCCTTTTGTCACTCGGTGAACGCAACGGGTGCAGAGCGTTTCGGCGCTCCCGCCGGCATGAACTTCGATATGATGCCCGCACCCACGGGTTGGCTCGATCTGTTCGGTCTGCGGTCCAAGGCGTGGGATCTCGTCAAGAACGACCACATGCCGCCCGGAGAGATCGGTCACGACAAAGTAGGCGATGGCGCTTGGATCTTCGACTTCGGCCGACGCGACGGTTTCCCGCAGCTGCCACCTCTTTCGACCAAGGCAGGCAAGGCCGCCTTCCGCAACTGGCTCGCTTGCGGTGCTCCGGTGGTCAAGCACGCGCGGCTGCCCGAGTGGAGCCAGGCCCCCGGTATGACGACGCACACGGACCCGATGCGCGCAGGCGTGGCCTCCGTGGCTGTTGCAGCCGGAGCGTCTCGCGCAACCAGTAACCCCGTGAGTGCTCAGAACGACGAGTGGGGCAGGATCTTCGAGCAGCTGATCGAGCCGAGCTGCGCCACCACCGGCTGTCATCAGGGCAGCGAGCCAGCGGGCATGCTGCGCCTCGACGACAGGTGCCAAGCCCACGCACAGCTGCTCGACACCGGCCCGTGTCGCGCGACGCGGGTCGTGCCCGGCGACGCGGGCAGCCTGCTGATCGACAAGATCGAATCGGACACTCCGTCTTGCGGGCAACGCATGCCACCCGCCGTTGCGCTGCGAAGCTCCGACATCGAGCAAGTGCGCGCTTGGGTGCTGGCGGGCGCCAAAACGAGCGGCTGTCCCTAGGAGGCGCGTCGCGCCTTCTCAGGGCCCGCGGATCCCATGAAGCTCGGTCACACGCTCGCCCATGAGATCGCGCACCACCTCGGCCTGTTTCACACCAGCGAGCGCGACGGCACCGTGTTGGAACCCCTCCGCGACACAGGCGAGTGCCGCGCCGAGCAAGACGCCAACCGCGACGGGACACTGCAAGCCAGCGAGTGCACGGGCAACGGAGCCGACAACCTGATGTTCTGGGACGGCTCGGGCTCCAAGCTCAGCAGCGAGCAAGTCCAGGTCATGCAACGGGCCTTGATCCTGCGCCGCTAGCCTGAGATTTCCGTTTCCGGCTAGTGCTCGCTACGCAAGCGTGGCGGCGCTGATGGGCCTCTTTTCGAAAGATTTGTTTTCGATTCGCGTTTTTGCTGGCGTCCGTTCTGGCGTTGACATGGAAAAAATTTTTTCCTAAATGAATTGGAGTGCGGGCGAGGAGCTGCGGTTGCCGAGACGATGTGACGTGCGATGAGCCGCGTTCCGGGAAGCTAGGCCGACGCACTTTCGTCGGCACTGTGGCGTTAAGCGGAATCGGATGCGGGGCCGGTTTGCCAAAGGTGGCCGGACCGTTCGACGGCAAGGACTTCGAAAAGCTCGTCCCCGCGGACAAGAAGCTGTCCAAGGTCTGGCTGCGCTCCCTGCGTGCGCGAGGCGTACCGGCACGCCAAACAGGGGGCGCGCTGCGCTGGATCGGGATGCCCATCGGCGGCATTTGCGCAGGGCAGCTGTATCTGGGCGGCGACGGCAAGCTGTGGCTGTGGAACATCTTCGAGTCGGTTGACACGAGCGACTACGCCGGCGGGATCAGCCGCGGGCACGACTATGCAAGGCCGCTCGTACCGGACTCGCCGCTGGAGCAAGGGTTTGCCGTGCGAGCGCGGACACCGGGAGGGAGCTGGCAAGCCAGGGCCTTGGACAAGCGGGGCTTCAAGAGCATCTCGTTCTTGGGCCAATACCCGATCGCGGAGGTCGAGTACGGCGACGCGAGCTACCCCGTGAAGGTCCATCTGGAGGCCTTCTCGCCTTTTGTTCCGCTCGATGTCGAAAGCTCGGCGTTTCCGGCCACGATCCTCAGCTACACGATCGCCAATCCCGGTCCAGCGCCGGTGGAGGTCGAGCTGATGGGGTGGCTCGAAAACGCCGTGTGTCTCGGTCGCGACGGTGCAGCGCAGGGCAATCGCCGCAACGCCGTCGAAGCCATGCCCGACCGGACCACGCTGTTTTGCTCAGCGGACAACTCCGCTAGCAGCGTGCCCGGGTTTGGCAGCATGGCGCTCACGCTGGTTGGGGCTGGTAGCGGCGTGCGAAGTGGGGCTCAAGTCGATGCAGCGCAGGGCCCAGAGCCGATCTTCGATCGGATCGCACCCGGGAACCTCGCTCCCGCGGCGAGCCCCTTCGGCACCAAGCTCGTCGGCGCGCTCGGCAGCGGCCTGACGCTCGCGCCCGGACAGACTGCGACTGTCCCCTTCGTTATCTCGTGGTTTTTTCCCGACTACCACGTGCGGCCGAAAAGCGACATGTCGGCGATCCGGAACATTCAAAGCCTGAAGCGCAATTATGCGACGCGCTTTCGGTCGGCCTCGGATGTGGCGGGCCAAGTGGTCGCGCGCCTCGCGGAGCTCACGAACACGACCCGACAATGGCGAGCCACCTGGTACGACTCGACGCTGCCGTACTGGTTTTTGGACCGGACGTTCGTGAACGTATCCACCTTGGCCACGCAGACGTGCCATTGGTTCGACAACGGCCGCTTCTGGGGCTGGGAAGGCGTCGACTGCTGTCCAGGTACGTGCCAGCATGTCTGGCAGTACGCTCAATCGGTTGCGCGCCTGTTCCCGTCACTAGAACGGGGATTGCGCGAGCATATCGATTTTGGCTTGGCCTGGCAGTCCAGCGGCGCCATGGGGTACCGCGGCGACTCGAACAACACGATCGCGCACGACGGTTTCTGCGGAACCATCCTGCGCGTGTATCGCGAGCACCAGATGTCGGCGGACGATGCGTTTCTCAGGAGACTCTGGCCGCGCGTCAAGACCTCGATGCAGCACATAACCGTCGCGGACACCAATGGGGACGGGATTCTCGATCACCCCCAGTACAACACCTTGGATGGAAACTGGTACGGGCAGATCCCGTGGATCAGCTCGCTCTACATCGCGGCCGCGCGCGCCACGCAGGCCATGGCCGAGGAGATGGGCGATGCGGGCTTCGCGATGCAACTCGCGACGATCGTGCAAGCCGGATACAAGAACATTCCGGCCACGCTCTACGACGGCGAGTACTTCATTCAGAAGGTCGATCCAGCACACCGGGATGCGATCAACAGCAACAAGGGCTGCCATATCGATCAGGTGCTTGGCCAGAGTTACGCGTTTCAGCTCGGCCTGGGCCGGATTCTTCCGGAGCTCGAAACCCGTTCGGCGTTGAGGTCGCTCTGGCGCTACAACTTCTCGCCGGATGTCGGTCCCTTCCGCGAGAAAAGCCAGGTCCAGGGCGGGAGGTGGTACGCGCTCGCAGGGGAGGGGGGCCTCATTATGACCACGTTTCCGAAAGGTGGCGCCGTACAAGCACAGGGCAGACACGCCGGTCACACGTGGGCAGGCTACCTAAACGAGTGCTGGACGGGCCAAGAGTATCAAGTGGCCTCTCACATGTTGTGGGAGGGGATGGTGGATGATGGGCTCGCGATCACACGTATGATTCACGACCGCCATCATCCGCTCCGGCGCAATCCCTACAACGAAGTGGAGTGCTCGAGTCATTACGTGCGGGCCATGGCAAGCCACGGCGTGTACCTGGCAGCGTGCGGCTTCGAGTACCACGGACCGCGCGGCTACCTGGGCTTTCACCCCAAGCTATCCCCGGAAGCGTTTCGGGCGGCCTTCGTAGGCGCGGAAGGCTGGGGCACGTTTTCGCAGCAGCGTGTCGGGCGCGTCCAGTCAGAGCAGATCGACATCAAGTACGGACAGCTTCGGCTCGCGAAGCTGGGCTTCGAGCTGGCCCCGAGCCTTCGACCAAGCCGGGTGACCGTGCAAGGCGCCGATGCGGTGTTTCGACTGAACGGGTCGCGGCTGCAGGTCGACCTGGCTCCACAGGTCACGCTGCGCGCGGGTGACTCGCTCCGGGTGGAAATCCACTCATGACAAGACGACTATGCCTCCGGGGCCTCGACTGCGTGCCGCGCGCTTCGCTGCATTGCGGGAGATCGGCCGCTATCGCAGCCTTCCATCTCGGGCGTGCCCGCGAGGAAGACGGCGAGGTCGCGGTCCGGCAGCTTCGCGTTATGGGCGAGCTTCCGGGCGCGGCCGATGTGGATCTCGGCGAGCATCTTGCCGATGTTGCGCGAGCCCGAGTGAAGCATCAGCCAGACGCCATGATCTGTGGCGGCTGAACCAGTCTCGAGACAGAGCTCGATGAAGTGGTTACCCCCGCCGCTTTCCCTTCAACGTGGAAACAGACATGGTTTTCCGGCGAGTACGAGGTTGTTTGAGGAGGGACAACGGGAGCGCTTCACCGTCTCGCAGCTACACCGTTTCGATCGTCACGTTGCGCGCATGAGCAGCCAACGCTGCGAGGTCGTGCGGATCGGATGTCAGTGCGGTCCCACCGGGTTCGCAGACAGCGACCACGAGGGCATCAATGGCGGATCCTCGCCGGGCCAGGCGTCTGAGGTGGGCCGCACGTCGCGCCGTGGACTCGGGCACCGATTCGATAACGTCGCAGGTCTTCAGGAACCGATTGGCGTTGGCGTCCCGTCCAGCATGCCCCTGCAAGCACTCAATCAAAACCGCTGATGGAACCACGGGGGGCCACAGGCCCTCGTGTCGCAATGCAAGAATGAGAGCAAGAGACGATTGTGAACGTCTTGCCAAGCGGCTGACACCGCCTGAGTCCAAAACCAGCACGGTTAGCTGGCCTGCCGTTGAGACCGGCGCCCAGCAATCCGCCGCGCCACTTTTGCTGCACGCGCGCGCTCTTTGGCGCCGGGCTTGCCAACCTGCTTTGACAATTCTGCTGTGTACCTGCGACTCTCTTCCACGAGATCTTGTCGTCGCACTTCTGCGCGAACTGCTTCTTGCAACAACTCCGATGCCGGCAACTTGCGAGCCTTTACAGCCTGGTACAGATCGTCGGGCAAGTAGACTTGCATCCGCGGCATACGTCTAAATATACACCCCTGGGGAACCAACGCAACCCAGCCAACCCACGGCTTGACTCCAAGACCCGGCGCTCGATAATGCCAGGCTGTATCAGCCATTGGAGGGTTCACTGCCTCTCAAAGGACGGTCCCGCGGGCGCGCGGGCTGGCGCACCCAGGAGGACGACGATGAGCCGGAAGCGACAAGCCGACAAGCAGCCCGCGCCGAACCTGAAGATCAGGTTCGGCGTGCTGGCGACGGCAGCGGCGTAAATGATGGCGCGCCCGAAAGCCATCGTCGCCTGGAGCTCGGGCAAGGACAGCGCGTATGCGCTCCACGTGGCGCGCCAGCATGACGTGGTCGAGGTCGTCGGCGTCCTCACCACGCTGACCGACGGATACGAGCGCGTGTCGATGCACGGCGTCCGGGAGGAGCTGCTCGATCTCCAGGTTCGCGGTATCGGCCTGCCCTGCACGAAGGTCCGCATCCCCTCTCCGTGTCCCAACGAGGTCTATGAGCGGCAGATGGGCGAAGCCCTCGAGGAACTTCGCGCCGACGGCGTCACCCACGTGGTCTTCGGCGACCTGTTCCTGCGTGACATCCGTGCCTACCGCGAGGCTCAGCTTGTGCGGGTAGGCATGCAAGGCGTCTTTCCCCTGTGGCTCCGAGACACGCCGACTCTGGCGCGGGAGATGGTTCAGTCGGGCATGTGCGCCGTGGTCACTTGCATCGACCCCAGGGTGCTCGGAAGGGAATTCGCAGGGCGGCGCTTTGACGACGCGCTCTTTGGCGACCTCCCAGAGAACGTGGACCCTTGCGGCGAGAACGGTGAGTTTCACACGGTCGTCGTCGCCGGACCGATGCTGGCAAGCCCCATCACGGTGGATGTGGGGCCGATCGTCGAGCGCGACGGGTTCGTCTTCGCCGACGTGGTTCCGGTCGCCCACCACGGCAAGCGCCCAACCCCGCCCTCGGTCCAAGCCGGATGAAGAACCGCGCAGCCGAAGACCCGAACCGATGCGGGGCTAGGGTCCGAACCGGACGAGGGTCTCCGTCCCGTTGTTGCCCCCGATTCCCAGCAGCAGCAACGAGCCATCGAGATTCACGGCCATGTCCCGTATGCTTGCCAGGCCGAGCCCGGCCCGGTCCGTTCGCGTGGCCACCGTCCCATCGGCGGACAGGCGTCCAGCGATTACGATAGCTGAATCCGTTGTCGTGCCAGCGAAGAACAAGCGGCCGCACAGGTCGAGCGCTATTGCGGGCTCGCGATGTTGTGTCGCTGGCGAACCGAGCTTTGGCGACCGAGTCGAATGGCTCAGGCAGGCGGATCTAGCGTCACGATTCACCCCGGTGTGGATCTTTTCTATGAGGTAGTTGCCTAGAACCATGTGCTTGTCTGCTGCGTTCACAGAAGAGCCTTCGACCTTTACAAGAACCTCGTTCGGTTTCGGTTTCGGAACAGCCTGATCGTCGACAAGCTTCATCACTTCCCTCGGGGCGCCATATTGACGAAAGACGATGGCCCGCATCATTTTTGTTTGCCCGTGTTCGCTGTCCTTCTTGGGGGTCAAGGGGCACCTCGGCCAGCTGATCGAACAGGCAGTTGGGGTTCTGGTGCGCGTTGTGCAGCCCTCAGACTACGCACGTGAAGTCGCCGAGTGATCAGGAGCTCGGCGACTAGCAGGTTGACACCCCACGCACCGATCATGATCACGTCTCGCGACATACCTGTGGCCTCGACCCCAGCAACAAGCAACCAACCAATGCCGAGGAAAGCCTGCGTCGACGCCCCCTGGCCGATAGCGTAGGCCCGAACCATGTCGGCACTGTGACGACGGATGTTACGTGACCTTGCAGCCAGGACGGCTCTGACGATGAGGCCGATCATCGAGAGGCTCAGAACGATCCGAGTCCAATAGAGCGCCGCCCCCTGGAGCTCTTTGGGGAACGTGAAGTAGTGGGTCATCCAGAGTCCGGTCAGGGCGCTCACGCATCCTGAGACGACCACGATGCGACCCGCGGCTCGATGCAGGTTGATGTGCTTGCGCCGGACACTCGGCACGAACTGCAGCGCGCCCAAGAGGCAGTACACAAAGCTAACCACAATGTGCAGAGCGATGGGGAGTGGGAGCGCCGTGGCGCGCGGGTTTTCAGGAAGGGTCGCCTCCGCGCCTAACAGCTCGGCCACTCGGAAGAGCCCGCCGAAGGTGGGCACTGCCGAGTAGATCACCACCGCTGCGATGAACGCCCATTCACGGCGAGTGACGAATCCCACAGCTGACCTCATGCGCATCGGACATACGACAGGCTAGCTATGCAAGAATGAATTAACAATTGCCAAAAATCGCACATTTGCTATACACAGATCCATGAACTGGGCGACTGTCTCGTTTGACTGGAACCAAGTGCGTGCGTTTCTCGCGACCGTAGAGGAGGGGTCGTTTAGCGCGGCGGCGCGGGCGCTCAAGACTACTCAGCCGACCGTGGGTCGACAGGTCGAGGAGTTGGAGCGTGCGCTTGGCGTCGCGCTTGTTACTCGCAGCACAAGGGGGCCACGATTGACCGAAGCCGGTCGGGATCTCTTCGATCACGTCCGTGCGATGGGCGACGCGGCAACGCTGATCTCAATGGCGGCGGAAGGCCATTCACAAGACGTCTCAGGAGAAGTGGCGATAACCGCAAGCGATCTCGTGGCAGTGGGAATCCTTCCTACGGTTCTGGCGCCGCTGCGGGAGAGTTCACCTGGCATTCGTCTGCGAATCG
>JAKSBK010000179.1 GCA_022361155.1 Pseudomonadota bacterium | reverse complement strand
GGCGGCGTTGGCGGCCTTGGCGGCGCCGGCGGTTTGGGCGGCGCCGGCGGTTTGGGCGGCGCCGGCGGCTTGGGCGGCTTCGGCGGCCTGATTGGCGTGGCTGGTCTGGGCGGTGTTGGCGGCCTGGGAGGCGTTGGCGGGCTGGGCGGCGTCGGTGGATCGCTTTGCCCGCCTGGTTTCGCGGCCTGCGGCGGCGGCGTCGGCTCGTGCGACATCGACATCATGACCTCGAACACACACTGCGGCGGCTGCAACAGGCTGTGTCAGTCGACCAACAGCAGCGACTTCTCCTGCGTGAGCGGCACCTGCGCCTTGGTTGGCTGCAGCAGCGATTGGTGGGACTGCAACGCCAACCCGCTCGACGGCTGCGAGTCGCGGATCCGCTGTTCGGTGCCTCCGCCGCCGCCCGGGCCTGGTATCCCGAATCAGTGCTGGCAGATGGGCATGGGCGACTGCGACTTCACAGGGGTCTGCGATACCGACCTGCTGTCCTCGGACAACAACTGCGGTGCGTGCGGCGCCATATGCCAGCTTCCCGGCGCTACCACGCAGTGCGAGAGCGGTCGTTGCAACATTACGGACTGCAACAGCAACCTCTACAACTGCGACAACATCGCGTTCAATGGTTGCGAATCGACCTTCCCCTGCTTCTAGCCGATGCGGGCTAGACCCGCGATGAACAGCTCGGAGCTCTCTCTTCGGGAGGCGCGGGGCCGCACGATGCGCACCCTGGCGAAGTGCTGGCCCACCGCCCGGCGGGCGTTGTCGAATTCCGCGCCCTGAAAGAGCTTCGCCACGAAGCTGCCTTGCGGGCGCAAGAGCTCGCTCGCCAGCTCCAGGGCGCGCATGAACAGTTCGTAGCTGCGGTAGTGGTCCACATGGGCTTGCCCGGTGGTGTTGGGCGCCATGTCGCTGAGCACCACATCGAAGGGGGCATCTTGCGTCGCCGCGCTGGGCAGGGGCTCGGCGACGTCGTGCTGCTCGAAGCGTGCCTGCGGTGGTAGATCGCGGGCTAGCGGCTTCAGGTCCAGGCCCACGACCCGTCCCTGCCGCGCCACACGCTGCGCGCAGTAGAGCAGCCACGAACCCGGGCTCGCCCCCAGGTCGAGCACCCGCCCGCCGGGGCGCAGCAGCCCAAGCCGGCGATCGAGCTCCTCGAGCTTGTACACCGAGCGCGCTGGGTAGCCCTCGCGTCTGGCCCGGCGCCCGTAGGTGTCCTGGGGCCTGCGTGGCATCCGCTTTGCGGCGCGCTTCAGGCCGGCTTCGCCTTGACTGCGCCGCGCACCGTCACGAAGCCGTTTCGTGGTCCCGGCACCGCCCCCTCGACGAGCAGCATCCACTCCTCGTCGAGTACCTCGGCGATCTCCAAATTGAGAATCGTGACCGTCTCGTTGCCGTACTGCCCGGCCATTTTCAAATTCGCCAGGGTCCGTCCGGGCGTTAGGTTGGTGCCGATGGAGCCGCCGTGGCGCTTGTACTCGTGGGTGCCGTGACTCGCGCTTCCGGCACCAGCAAAGTTCCAGCGCTTCATGACCCCGGTATAGCCACGGCCCTTGCTGATTCCAGTGACATCCACCTTCTGGCCGACCCTGAAGTGCTCCGAAGGCTTCAAGTGCTGCCCCACCGCGAACTCGGACAGTTTCTCGGCTGGCAAACGGAACTCCCGCACCTTGCGTGCGGGCTTCTGATCGATCTTCCTGTACAGGCCCGCCTCGGGCTTGTTGACCAGTTTGTCCCGCCGTTCCCCGAAGCCGACGATAAGCGCCGAGTAGCCTTCCTTGTCCTCGCTACGCTTGCCGAGTACGAGGCTGGGCCCCACCCGAATGGCTGTGACGCGCTTCACGTTGCCGTCTTTGCCAAAAACCTGAGTGTTACCGAGCTTGATGCCGATGAGGCCGAAGTTGGTGTTCATGGCTGTTTCCTGGCGTCGCACAGACGCCGCGGCCTTGGCAGGAGGGCACGCACCAAACAGGCCCTCGCGGCCGCGTGTCGTGGCCAGTCGCGGCGGCCGAAGGATACGGCGCAAGCGCCTCGCGTCAAGTCGGTCAGGATAGGTTGCCGTGTGGCGGGCCCCGACGTTCGAACGACTCAACGCGCCGTTGTAGTTGGACGAACCGCGTTGTAGCGTATTGACAGCCCCCCTCGCCGTCAATTGCGCACCGAGTTATCCGGGCAGTCACCCTTCCAGGAAACCAGGTTGCCTCGTCCCGACCACGACCAGGGATCGACCGCGGCCACGACCACGGCGTGCAACCTCAACGAGCCACAGGACATGACACGCACCACCATCACACGTCGCATCCAGGCACCACCCGATCTCGTTTTCGAGACCGTCGCCAAGATCGAGAACTTCGCCAATGCGGTGCCTGGCATCGTACGCACGGAGTTCTTGTCCGAGGTCCATGAGGGCGTGGGAACGCGCTTCAGGGAGACGCGGGTCTTCAAGGGCAAGGAGGCCTCGACCGATCTCGAGGTCACCGAATTCGTGCCGAACGAACGCGTGCGCATGGTTGCCGAGAGTCACGGCACCGTGTGGGACACCGTGTTCAGCGTTGCGCTCCGCGACGACCATACCGAGCTCGAAATGGTCATGGACGCCAAGGCCCAGAGGCTTCTGCCCAAGCTCATCAACCCGATGATGCGCGCCATGATCCAGAAGACCATCGAAGAGGACATGGATGCCGTCAAGTCATACTGCGAGGAAAGCTGGGAGGATCAGCAAGACACCCAGCCAACCGAGCTGCCGGGGGGCTGAGTGACGGCCCGCGCATGAAGGTCGATCCCAAGGCCACGCGACTCGGTTGGATCGGAACCGGTGTGATGGGCGCCAGCATGTGCGGCCATCTTCTTTCGGAGGGTTTTCAGCTCACGGTTTTCAACCGCAGCTCGGGCAAGCTCCGGCCTTTGCTCGAAGGCGGGGCGGTGGCGGTTTCTTCGCCCGCTGCCGTGGCGCGAGCAAGCGACATCGTGTTCACGATCGTGGGCTATCCCGAGGACGTGCGTGAAGTGATGCTCAGCGCCGACGGCGTGCTCGCGGGATGTAGGGCAGGCATGGTGATCGTCGATATGACGACCAGCGAGCCGTCGCTGGCCGTAGCGATCGCCGAACGTGCCGCCGCGCTCGGTGTGAGCAGCCTGGATGCACCGGTGTCCGGGGGCGATGTCGGCGCGCGCGAGGGCAGGCTGTCCATCATGATCGGCGGCGACGAGGCAATCGCCAAGGCGCTCGCTCCGTGCTGGAACAGCTTTGCATCGACGATCGTCCATGTGGGCGGTCCGGGAGCGGGACAGCACACCAAGATGGTGAACCAAGTGCTGGTCGCTTCGAGCATGATCGGCACCTGCGAGGCTTTGCTGTATGCGCACCGTGCCGGCCTGAATCTCGAACGGGTGCTCGATGTGGTGGAAAAGGGCGCGGCGGGCAGCTGGACGCTCAGCAACCTGGCTCCCCGTATGCTCCGAGGCGATTTCGAGCCGGGGTTTCTGGTCGAGCACTTCCAAAAGGACATGGGTGTCGTGCTCGCGGAGGCTCGCCGCATGAAGCTGGCGCTGCCAGGACTGGCTCTCGTGGAGCAACTGTACCAGGCGCTGGCTGCACAGGGCCACGGCCGCAGCGGCACCCACACCCTCATCCTCGCGCTTGCTTCGCTGTCCAAGATCAATTGGCAAGCCCGCTTGCGCTCCGGACCGGTGGGCTAGCTCGCCAGGGCAATCGAGTTCTAGGGAACCGGGTTGGTAAGGAGGCTGAGGAGGTAGTTTTTGTCCCATCCAGCGCTCTTTCTGGCGGTGGCGATGCCGACTTTGCGTTTGCCATCACGCCGGACGAGGTTGAGTGCGAAGTGGCGTAGCGTGGTCATGTTCTGGGCGGTGTTTCGAGCGCGATGGCGGGCGTGGTCCTCCTGAAAGGCCATG
>JAKSBK010000178.1 GCA_022361155.1 Pseudomonadota bacterium | reverse complement strand
GCGGTGGCTCAAGCGGCCAGGGGCGACGCCTGCCAACCTCCTCGCAATGGCCAAGCACTTCCCCAAGGCTGAGCCATCGCTGCTCCAGACGCTGAGGATCCTCTCGTGAAGCCGAAACCCACCCACGCCGACCTCGCGGGCTCCGAGCGACAGTACGACGCCGTCGAGCCTGAGAACCGAATCGTGGCGCGCGAGCTCGAGCGTCGCTGGAACGCACGTCTGGAGGAGCTCGAGATTGTGCGTGCGAAGGCGCGAGAGGCGCGCGCACAGCATCCCGCACTCACCACGGAAGAGTTGGCCATGGCTCGCGTTCTCGGAGGCGACTTGAAAGCCGTGTGGGACGCTCCAACGACGGAGGCCCGCGATCGGAAGCGCTTGTTGCGCTCACTGATCGAGGAAGTGCAACTTCGGACGGAACCGAAGCGCCATCTGGTGCGGATCGTATGGAAGGGAGGCACGACGGCTGACCGAGAGATCGTGAGATTGCGCGGCGGACAGCTAAGGGCGACGAGTGCGTGGGGCCGTGGGGCCGACCTGACCCGGGTTGGCGTCCGCCGGCGTGGGCGGGCACTTTCGCCACCACCGGTAGCGTAAGTGTGCGAAATGAGCTGCGGTGGTGTCCGGCACGCTTGGTGCAGCGTGCGAAGCATGACGCAACCACGCTACATCGTCCCTGTGCAAACTCGAAACTGTCCGGGGTCGGCCGCCGCGGATATCCCCACCCAACCTCAACGCTGAAGCTGTAGAGCGGCCGGCCCCTTCCTGGCATCGTTGGATTACCAACCCACAACGAACAAGAAGGAGCCGACTATGGACTACTGTGGACTGGCTGTGCCGTGAAAGCTGTGGAGGTTCCGATGACCTAACAAGACGTCATCCTCGCCCGGGTCGGGCCGGGTGCAGAAGGGGGCTGCGAACGTCGCCGGCGATTGGGACGGGGGCCTGCAAAAGCCGAACAGCCTGAACTGTCCATGACGACGGGAGACCGTCCGAGATGGGCTACCGAAGATGCCATGGTGAAGAGGGAGCGGGTGATGGCCCGCCCATTCTGAAGTCGATGCTGGAAGCCTCTGTACGGAAAGAAAACCCGCCTCGGCGGGGACGTTGCCTGAGCCCGGTTGGTCTTAGTTATCCGACTGGGTGCGCCCGCCACGGGCGCGCTGCCGCCATGTCCCGAGTCGGTCGGCAGTCCGCGCAGCCAGGGGTAAAGTCGATCACCTACCGCATCGCGGGGATCTCCACGGAACACGGGAACCCTGCCTGGAGCGCCCGCATTGCGGGCTGGCCGCCAAGTCCGGTGATCCTCCAGGTGGGGGGCGGAGCCTTCGTAGTAGTCCGAGCGCGGGAGAGCCGCGTACATGGCGAAGGGAGGCAGTAGATGCGTGCAGCACAGAAGCCGCTGGGGAATGCCACGTATGTGGCGTCCGACTCCGACAAGGAGTGGCTCCAGAGCGTGCAGAAGAAGCTGCACACGCGAAGCTGGAAGAAACCCTCCCGACTTCGCGCAGCACATCTATGGAGAGCCCGGTGCATAACGAAAGGTGCACGCCGGGTTCGGCGAGGGGCGCGCGGAGACCTACCCGGGGCAACCCGGGCAAGGCGCCGCGCGCCTACTCTCCTGTTACCGATCGTGTCAAGTCGCGTCCATTCGGCGCTGTGAAATGGGGCTGGTCCCACGGAATCCTTGTCGCCTCAAGGGCAAGCTCGCGTGCGCTCGGCGCTGCGCGCCCCTTGACCCGCCAACGATTCCGCAGGGTTGGCTACT
>JAKSBK010000177.1 GCA_022361155.1 Pseudomonadota bacterium | reverse complement strand
CGCCGCAAGGCTCGCACAGCACACGGCAAGCCACAGGACCCGACATGATCCGAGATTACGTAGCGCTAAGACAAAAGACATTGGTTGCCTCCTCCAGACCGGAGTTGGGGCCCAGTCAATCATCCACAGGCTCAGGGCGACGCAGGAAAGCCGTCGTCCACCTGTTCGATCTCGTAGTGCAGCGCGTACTGGTCGCAGCACTGACCGCTCTGGTTTTCCGGGCACGCGGGGACCGCCGGCCGGTTCGCCAACCACATGAAGTAGTTGGGATGCACGCTCATCATCAGATAGTAGGTACTCCCCGGCGTGCACGCCACATCGATCGGAACATTGAGGCTCGTACCCCCGCCCAGCGTGGTCCGGTAGACACGGCTGCTGAAGTAATTCTCGACCCCGTCTATCTCGCAGTACGAGTTGACGTTGTCCGACCAGCAGTACCTGACCACGTGCTCGTCCAGGCTGATGTTCGAATTCTCCTGCCGTTTGCCCTCCTGGGTCATCAGGACGGCACGAGCGCGAAGGTGCGTGCCGCCGCCCGCCCGGCAGGTGGCCGCCACCCTGAAGTAGTCCTGGTCAGGACAAGGCCATTGCTGTGCGCCGCTACACTCCAGCGTGGGGTAGGGTGGCGCTGGAGGCGGTGGATCCGGGATCTCCCAGGGCGGTTTGGTCATGTTCTCGTTGCGCGGAAAAAGTCGGCCCGTGACGAGCTCGTTCAGCGGCGTGCCGGTGAACGCCGGAAGTACCTTGGGTGCCAAGAACGTATCCCCGTAGTCTTCCGCGGCGCCGTTGCCTTCATCGTTCGGGAACTCGCAGTCGGCAGCGGGCGGCCCGGGGGGCGGGAGTTGGGGGGGTTGGACGAGGGGACAGTTCGGCTGTCCGGCCTCGATGGCACGGGCTGCAAACGCGTGCCACGCCGGCACGTAGTATGTATCGATGATGTCTTGCGGGATCAAACCAGGGGCTTGGTGGTAGATGAGCGTGTTCATGTGCTGCAGCATCCGACAGGGACTGCGCCAGTCCCCGCGGATCGGTGCGCCATTCACCATCACATAGATGGGGCTCGTTTCCGCGCGCGGGGCCCGCACGGTAACCCATGAGCTTTTCTGGAGCTGCAGATCGGTGATCTGGTAGACGAAATTTCCACGGGCACCGCCGTGCGTCCATTGTCGAACTATTTCCCCGTTGGCGATCAATTGAACCAACCCAGGTGTCCCGCCCTGGCTCTTCCCGCTTATATTGACTTCGAGCAACTCTCCCGCGCTCACTGCCAGTTCGTCACCCATGTACTTTCTCGGCTGACCAGACCTATTGATGCTGAAAACCAGCTCGTTGTCAAAGAAGCCATCGCCGAAGATCCGCCTGCCGGCAGAGACGATGGTGCGACCGGCCTTGATACCCGCCAAGTACGAGGCGTAGTTCACCGGGTTGTCGACAATAACGCGCGTGCGTAGCTCACCGATCTGAGATTGCGCGCAGCGATTGTCACTGGCTCCGGCCAGCGCGATGCGGTATCCGCTGTTTTGCAGATCGCTAAACACCTGCCAGGCCTCCCGTGAGAGCACCCCGGTTTCCTGCAACTCCGCAGGCTCGCTTGTTTCGACGGCCATGAACGATACGTTCTCGCGTGTGACATGCACGGGAAGCTCCAGCGGTGCGATATTTAGCGCCGGAAACGAGTAGTCCAGCCTCCAATTCTGCGTGTGATTCACGCCGAAGAGGTCGGCCCTTCCGCCGTTGGTGCTCTGGTCCAAGGCCCAATTCACGATCGGTATCCCGCTGCTCGAGAAAAGCTGCCAGAGCAGGCAGGTGCAGGTGGGCCCCGGGCACGGCCCCGACGATGGACAGGGTCCGAATCCTCGGATGTCCCCGAGACCGAGCACGGTCAGATGCCCCATGAGGGGTGCCGAGTAGCCAGGGACCATCGACACCTCCAGATCGTAATGCAGGATCTTTCCGGGATGGCCGGCGTCGGTTCGATCAACACCGTCCAGGAATCCATCCCATTCCTGCACACCCGTGCGGCTCCACACGAGCACACTGCCTATGTCCACGCCGCGCTCCTCCATCGTGTCGAAGATGGATGCCGGACCCAGGTATCCAATCCCGGTATTGGGATCGTACACCGAGGAGTCGGGACCACCGACGCGGCTGCAACCATCCGAATGGATGTGGATGTCGCCCCAGACCCAGGAAATCGTGTCGTCCGCGCCGCCCTGCACTGTGACCCCAGGGGCCGCTACACGTGCACTGCCAGACGCTCTCGCCTCTGCCGAACCAGCAGTCTCGCCCGGAGCGGATCGCGAAGCGGAGACGTCCTGCTGGTCCTCCTGAACACTACACGCTGACAACGGTCCGCACACGATGGCGGATGCCGAACAAGCTAAACGACTGCACCAGCACCAGTGAATCCCACTCATCGACAACCTTCCCATGACGTCGCTCCTACTCACCACAGCGACATGCCCCCAATGACATGCCGAAGCTGCAGCAGCACAACTCGATAACACCGTTTGATGAACCAAGGCAAGCGCCTCTACACCGAGATTCAAGGTCTCAATCCCGGTTTGGAGGCAGCACGATAGCGAAGCATTTTTCACATAAAGGAACACCGCTAGAGGCATGCAATCGCAGTGCGAACTCACGCTTCGATCCATCATCAAGGGCATTTTAGCCTAAACTGCTCGCTCACGGGAAGCGTTTGTGCATGCACAGCCCTTTGGGCATTCTTAACCCGTAAGGGTATAACGGAAGGCGTCGACAAAGTCCCAAAAAACCTAGACACTCGCCACTCATTCTTCCCGGGTTTACAGGTTTGCAGGTCTTGCGGTGCCACGCGCTTCTCTGCATAGCGAGGATTCCGAATGACGAGGAGGACATCGTCCAACAGCGCGCAGCTTGACCCTTGCCTGTTCGATCGCAGCGTTGGCTACGTTGCGTACCTCTTGCCTGAGCCATCTGGCGCAAATACGAGCGGGCACGGAGATAGGCTCTGTGTAGAGGTCATCCGGGGGTGCGTTCGTATTTGTCAATTCGGCGGCGACCCGACCCTCGATGGAGCCGGTGTCAAGTACATGCAGTGGTCCCCTCCGGCAGCGCGGTGCGCAGTCGGCAATCTCACCCATCGATACGTGCTTTGAATCCGGCCTAACGT
>JAKSBK010000176.1 GCA_022361155.1 Pseudomonadota bacterium | reverse complement strand
TCTGCTCTGCTAGATTTCACTTGCGGTGGCCTTCTGTTTATCGCTGAAGAGTTGAATCTTTCAGTTCGTTTCTTCGCGATTTGCAGAGGCTTCCGCAAGTGTTTTCAACTACACCGACGCCGTTTTATGCAACCTGGGGGTCATATCCGCGGTCGCAGCAACGACCGTACCGAACCGCAAGCCCTTGAAATACCGGGCACCCGGCTGCCTCATGGGCGGCGGCCGCCACCTCGACGCCGGCGGCCGCCAACGCCGGAAGGTTTCGTGCCCAGCGCAGGCTTTCCGGGGTGCTCGTCGAGCAGTTGCCGGCCGCTCGTGGCGGCCTGGTAGCACGAAGCGAGGGCCGGGTAGTCGAGCCACAGCTGCTCGTCGCTGCTGCCGTCGCTCGGCTCGTTCAAGTAGCGGCCGTGCTGTTCGAGCACGCGCTCGATGCGCGCGGCGGTGCGCGTTGCAACGTCGGTAACGTCGCCCACATTCGGCTCGGGCAGCGGCCCTCCTCATCGCGCACGTATGAAGGACATGCAGGACGGGATGGGTACTAACTACAAATAACCAAGTTTCCAACGCCGCAAAGAGCCGCAACTGCGCATCTGGACGTTTCAGCAATCAAATCACGATCGAGGTCCCTATGGAAGACGAAACAACAAGAATACAAGTGGATTCAATTCGAAGACAAGAGAGCCATCGTATGAATCAATGGCGGAATAAAGGGGCGCTACAACGAGGTCACACGGGTCCCACATCATGTTCGGAAAAACAGGTCCGGTCACTTCTGTGTGCGGCTGGATCGCTATTAGCAGTTTCGTGTACCACTCAGGTGACCGGCGAAAACCCGATTGCTCTAGTAGCAGAAGTCCAAACTGAGTACGTTGATAACTACAACGTCGCAAACGCTGCCGACATGTATTGGAGGGAGGACGACACTCACAAGAGCCTCACGGTCGCTCCGGTTTTCGTACCGGTGGACGTTCCGGACGACGTCTGGGCGACGTGCGGCATGACGTTCATTTCGCCGCACTTTGCTGTAACGGCCGCCCACTGCGTCGTCGAGGGTGACGTCAATGGGGATGGCATCATCGACCCGATCGAGGAAAGCCTGCCGGAAGGCACGTCTTTGTGGATCCAGTACCTCGACATCAACGACAATCTCGCGGTGACCCGCATATTCGACCAAGCCGAGGTTGACGGAAATTGGCCGAGCTACGTGCGGCAGTCGACCCTGGATTCGAGCGAGCTATTTGCAGCGTGGGACCTCTGTACGATTACGTATCGGTGTTCGGCTAGCTTCGGTCGTACCGCCAGCTGTCCAAACACCGTGCCGAACAACGCCGATATCGCACTAATGCACTGCCCAAACCGGCTCAATGGGCCGTGGGCAACCATGGCGACCAACGTCGGCTTGAACTCCGAGGTGGAAGCTTGGTGGTTCCATGAAGTTCTCAACTTCCCACCCGAAGACGGAACCGGCTGGCCACCGGATCGGCACGAGCACTACACTGTCCACCCGGGTTTGAACAAGCCAAACAACTATCACTACAAGCGAATGAAGCCTGATGGAGTAAACATGGACTACCAGCTGATACCGTTGGTGTCTCGTTATTATCGGCATTTTGGAGACGACTTCTTTCCGTACAAAGTCACCTCTGCGAACAACAACTTTCCGAACTGGGATTCCGATATCCAGGGCGCATGCCATGGAACATCGGGCTCCGGAGTGTTCGAGCAAAACACCAGGAACCTCCTCGGTCCGGTGACTACGGCGGGTAATGGTTGGGGCAACCCTCACCAACTCTGCGTGCGACCCGATGGCGACAATCGTGGGGACACGGTAACAGGCTTTCTCCGTCCCGGGATTACGCAGATCATTTATAACTCAAGCTTGGTCGCAGGCGATCGTCCTTGATTCTTGATGAGACCGCAGCGGCGTGTTGACACCGGCGCCGTGGGTGATCTGTCGTGGCGCTGAACGGCGAGCGGGCGGCAAGCGAATGAGGCCCCGCTCCCTCCTCGGGCTTCGTCATCGCGCTGAGTAGGTAGGCCGCCCGCTCTGCAATACGAGATGGTCACGCTGCCGATGACAGGTCAAGCATACGATGACATGCTTACAATATGGAAGTCGAAGTTTACCCGGAAGGGTGAGTGAGAAGGAGTTCGAGTGAAACGTAATACGGGCAGGAGTGCGCTTTGGTGCCTAGTTTTCGGTTTCCTCTTCATTCTGGCCGCGAGCGCCTGTTCGTGCGAGACGGGGGATGACCCCGCCACGGGTGCTGGCGCGGCAGGGTCGTCCACCGGCCCTCCGCGGGGCTCTGACGGTGGGCCGACGGATTCCGGACTCGGCCAGGCCGGCCAATACCCACAACTACCAGACGGCGGACGCCTCACAGGACCGGGTGCAAGCGGAGGCATGATGGGTACACCGCCTGTGGACTCTGGCGCCCCTCCCCCTCCAATCGACGTTAGCCCGTCCGCCTGGACGCCGCCGTTCATGTTATCGGAAGGCATGTGGCGGAACAGCGGCCAGCCCATCTGTAATAAGGCAGGACGAAGCCGCAACTACGTGGACAGCGTCTGGAGCGACGCTCGAGGTGTGTACGTCCTTATGTCAGTCCACGACTCATTCGCTAGCATGGTGGGTCGCATGTGGATCTACTTCAATGATGGATCGGGTTGGAAAATCATTCACGAAGAGCCTGAGCCATTCCCTGGCAAGATCACAGGCTTTCCAGGCGGTGGTGTGCTCCTGCAAAGAGCACGGGGCCGTAGTAGCCCGAGCATGACATCCTGTGGTTTGAAGCGAATCGACAAGGGCCGGGCAGATTGCGAGATTCCTGGAGCAGTAACAGATGTGCACGTGGCAGGCCCACAAACTGCCTATGCGATACGCAACGATCGCGTTCTGAAGTACTCGGGAGGCCAATGGACGCAGCTTGGGCAGCCGCTCGGCGACGGCAGCGGAAGTTTCGTTCCGGAGGCCATCTGGGGCGATCAGAACACCGTGGTCGTCATCGGCGCCTCGGGGGTGTACTTGGGACGGGCCGATACCGGGGCCTTCGTACTTCAAGCGGGTGCTCCCCAAGGAGCCAGCGCGGTGTTCGGCTTTGGACCCACCGATATTTGGGTTGGCACTGGAAGCGGCGAGGTTTGGCAGTTTGACGGAACACAGTGGAAGGCCGTGATCTCATCGAGCACGCCGAGCGCCATGTGCAAGCGAACTGTCCAGGATTTATGGGGCGCGGACGGCAAGCTGTTTGTTCTTGGGCGCCAGCATTTATTGACGCTGGAGATGGGCAGCATGACAGAGCTGGCTAGTTGGTGTGAGGTCGGAGTTCGTCTTACCAGCATATGGGGGAACAGCTCGCAGGAGGTGTTCATGGGCGTTCGAGACACCGGCGAGATTCAGTGTTCTTCTCAGTTTCTAATTTGGTACAATGGTAGCCAACTCAGTCGTCTGTAGGCTTGTGCTCCTAATCCTGCTGGGAGCGGTCTCTCTTGGTTGCGCACTTTCACACAATAGCTCTTCGGAGCGGTCTGGGAACGGTGGAGGCGGAAGCGCGGGGGTTCTCAGCAGCTGGGCTGCTGGCGATACGTCGCCCGTCCCTGATGCCGGGGCCGCGGGGACAGCGGGTAGCTACACTCGATCCGTCTCAAGTTGGGCCCCGCCGTTTCCGCTTGCTCCGGACCCTGGCTGGATGATGAGCGAGGGCGTCTTGTGCGCGGGGCGAGCCCGCACGTTGGAGTACGTAGCTCTGTGGGCCGATGCACGTGGAGTGTTTGTGGCGCGTTCGCAACAATGGGACTCGGGAGTAGGCCCGGACAAACGAGTGGCCACACGTTTCCTTTTCAATGACGGTCAGCAATGGCGGCTCTGGCACGAGGAGCTAACGCCGGTGAGTCCCGATAGGCCGCAGATCCGTCCCAGAGTGCGTTTGACGGGCTTCGAGGGTGGTCCACTGATTCTGTACGGTGACCTGACTTGTGGGTTGCTTACCGTGCAGGCGGCCGGCAGCGACTGCGGGATCAAGGAGCGAGTGAGCGATGTCGCAGTGGTCGGGCCAAAGGAGGCCTATGCGGTCACAGACAACACAGTGTACCGATTCGACGGGGTTGCCTGGCAGAAGCTTGACGTGCTCGACAAGCCTGGCAGGGTCCAAGCGCGAGCTATTTGGGCGAACTCGGAGCTCATAGCTGTGGCGGCAAACGACCAGCAGATCTACTTCAAGCCCGCTGCGGCCAGCAGATTCGAGCTGCAACCCGGTGTACCCGCGGGTGACTATCTGGCTTTATGGGGACGCAATGCTTCGGACATCTGGGCTGGGACGTCGGGGGGCCAGATCGCGCACTACAGTCAGGGCAAGTGGAAGACGGAAGGTTGGATAGATCCCCCGTTAACTGATTGTCAGATGGAGTACAAACGGGATGTGCTGGGGATGTGGGGTACGCGGGATGTCGTATACGCATACTCTGAGCGGAGGGTCTTGCGTTTATCCGGCGGCGAGCAGGAGGTCGCAAGCTTCTGCAGGAGAGGAACAAGGATTGCGGACGTCAAAGGACGGGGCTCAGAGGAAGTCTTCATCGCTATCGTCGACAACGCAAAAGAGACAGCGTGCGGAAATTTCTTTATCGTATGGTACGACGGAATGACGTTGAGACAGTTCTGACGGTGTGGATGGCGCGAGGCGCCGGGAGCATAGCCGTCCGGGCCTCCCCCGGAGCCGCTCCTCTGTTGGAAGGTCTTATGATCCATTCGTGATCCGTCTCGGCGCCCGACCCTTTGAGGGGTACATAAAGCGGGTTATGTTGCCCTCAATCCGACCAGTAGGTAGGGTCGGGCATGGCGGGCCCGCAGCGCCGGAGTGTATCGAATAGAATGCGAAGGGCACCGGCCGGCAGGCCCGACCCGGGTTGGCGTCCGCCGGCGTGGGCGGGCACTTTCGCCACCACGGGTAGCGTAAGTGCGCGAAATGAGCTGCGGTGGTGTCCGGCACGCTTGGTGCGGCATGCGAAGCATGACGCAACCACGCTACATCGTCCCTGGAATGACCGTGATGGTCACACGCCGCACGCTGCGCCGCACCCACCTGTTTCGTCCAGACCCCGAGCTGACCGAGCTCTACCGGTATTGCCTGGCCGGCGCTCGCGTCGCCTGGCCGGCGCTCGCGTCGGGCCGACCCGACCCGGGTTGGCGTCCGCTAACGACGCTGGCCGACCCGACCCGGGTTGGCGTCCGCCGGCGTGCGCCGGCACTTTCGCCACCAGGGGTAGCGTAAGTATGCGAAATGAGCTGCGGTGGTGTCCGGCACGCTTGGTGCGGCATGCGAAGCATGACGCAACCACGCTACATCGTCCCTGGAATGACCGTGATGGTCACACGCCGCACGCTGCGCCGCAC
>JAKSBK010000175.1 GCA_022361155.1 Pseudomonadota bacterium | reverse complement strand
GCCGAGACCGGCGAGTCCAAGCAACTGATCGTCCGCATCGTTGAGATGCTCACCAAGCTCTGCCGATAGTCACGGTCACGAGTGGGATCCGGCTACGGCCACGACTACGACCACGACTACGACCACGACCACGACTACGACCACGACCACGACTATGAAGTGGCCCCCCAGTCAAGGTGCACGGATACATTAAAGCGAGACAAATCGCGCTTTTGGCAATCCATCGAGCAAGAGTGGTTCCTACGGACTGTCTCAATCGACTATGCGCGGTCGTTGCCGCAAGAGAGGGTCCGTGGGCGGGCCGTATTCGATCACAGGGGGTCAGCTCCGCGAAGCGGGGCGCCCGGCGTGGTCGTTCGCGGTCACCGCCTTTGGACAGCCGAAGGAGAAACTCTGGCTCGCGAAATCGGTGTGCTGCGGACTTGGTGCGCGCTAGGAGGCTTGACGCTTGGCCTGATGCTGTGGGTCGTAGGGCTTGAGGTCGCGCCAGATGGCAAACAGCGTGCCCGCTAGCTTGCGGGCCAGTGCGATGACCGCGATTTTCTTGCCGCGCCGCTCGGCGATGGCCGTGGTCCATTGCCCCATTGGGTCGTTTGGCCGCAGGCGCATGTGGCACCACGCCGCTTGTACGAGCGTGCGGCGTACGGGAGCGGGCCCGGCCTTGGTGAGTCCCGTGCGCCGTTTGCTCTGCCCCGAGCTGTTTTCGCCCGGTGTCAGTCCTAGGTAGGCCGTCACGGCCGAAGCGTTCTGGAAGCGAGTGGGATCGTCCAAGGCTGCCACAAAGCGGGTAGCCGTCACTGGACCCACCCCCGGAACGCTCATCAGCAGCGAGCAAATCGGGTCGTTGCTGGCAAGCTCGGAAACCTGCTTGTCCATTTCGGAGATTTGCTGATTCAGGGTCTCGAGCGTGACCAACAGCCGCTCGATATACTCCGGCAAGCCTGACGGGCTCGCTTGCAGCGCCTGGCGGACCTTTCGCGGCATCGTTTCGGGTGTGCAGCGCACCGGCTCCAGCACCAGCGTACGGATGAACCCACGTACACAGTTGACCAAGCTGGTACGAGCGCTCACCAACGCCTCGCGAGCCGTGTTCAACGAGCGCCAGTCGCTGGCTCGGCTCGACGGAACGTGCACCGAGGGCAGCTGATCCAACCGACAGGCAGCCAGACTCAAGGCCCGAGCGTCCCGCAGATCGTTCTTGACGCCCCGATGTCCCACTCCAAAAGCGCTCGACAGGGTGGAAGGAATCACCGACAAGCGGTGCCCTGCCTGCTCGGCCCAGCGCGCCACCGTGAACGCCTCCGCGCTGGTTTCCAGCACCACGTGGGACGGCTCTTGCTGGCACAATACGGCCTCCAGATCCTGGGTCCGGTAGCTCCCCTCGTGCACAATCGCGCCCCCCTCGGCACGAACGCAAACCTGGCTCTTGCGGCTTCCCAGATCGATCGCTAGATGATTCATGGCGGGTCTCCTTTGCGGCTCTGACCGCGGTTATTTCTGAGGCACGATTCTTCGCGACCTCGTGGGGATCCGCCACTTCATCCTTTCTACCACGACCACGACTACGGCTACGACTACGACCACGACTGCGACCGGCGCGCGTTGCCCCCGGACGGCAGCGCGGTAGGCTTGTCGCGGGTAACCGTTCAGGCCCCTGGAAGGTAAGCCTCCCGTGGAGTGGAAGTCCCGATGCCGCGCCGTAGACGCACCAGTCGACATGCGCGGGTGTGGAACCCGCAGGGCCGGCGGCACTACCGGCGCAGCTATTCGCTGGCGGAGCT
>JAKSBK010000174.1 GCA_022361155.1 Pseudomonadota bacterium | reverse complement strand
GTCCGATCGAATGCGGCGTGCGAGTGCGTTCAGCCGCGGCCGCTACGCGGCCGATGAAACGGTCGGAGGCTTCTGTGTCTACACCCGAGTCGCGGTATGTGAGCCTCGCCACCGGCGTGGCATATCGGCTGACCTTTAGCGCGTCAACTCGCGCCGTACCCGGTCCGTTGCCGCAAGCCCGATCCCAAGTGCCCCTCGTCGACACGCCTTGCCGCTAGGTCCAGGCCCAGCATTCAGGAGGCCAGATCACTGGTATGGGTTCGAACGAACGAACGGGGTCTCGCGTTTCTTTCGTTTGGCTTTGGGCGACGCAGGCTTGCTGGGCCTGACGCTGGGACTGTCAGGCTTGGCAGCCTGCCCTGGCCGCTGTGCGCGAGCCACCTTGTCGCGTTCGCTCCGCGCTCTCGGCTTCGAACGCTGCTTGAGACGAAGTACCAGGCTGCGGTTGCGATTGAGGGACACGCTCAGACGAACGGGCGCGTAGCCCTCCGCCTCTGCCCTGAGGCTACGCCGGCCGCCCTTCGGCAACCACTTATCAAAGGGGTTATCAACGCGCTCGCCGTCCCATAACAGCCGCGCGTGCGCGGGATTCGCTGCGATCCGGATGTGCACCCGTGGCTTGGGTCGGGCTTGCTCGGGCTTGACCGATGGTGCCGCTGCAACGGGCCTGCGCGAGGACGATGAACCTGCGGACGGCCGTAAGGCTGGACCAATCGCTGTGTCTTGGACCGATCGCTCGCCGGCGGGTGGTTTGTCCGGCCGCGTAGCGGTGGCAACAGCCCTTTTGTGCCGCGGGTTGGCTTCGTTCGAGACCTTCCTGCTCGCCTCTGGTGGTTTGGGGGCAACCACAGCGACTCTGCTCGCAGCAGGCCTGGTCGCGCTTGATTCCGACGTGGTACCGGGCCTCGGGCCGGGCTTGGACACGGTCAGAGCAGGCTCTGGGAGCCCTGAAGCACGCTTGGTGGTCTTGGGCGGTTCGGTCGATTTTGCCGGCTGGAGTCTGGGTGTGCGGTTCTCGAGCATTTTTGCCACGGCGGGCTCTGGCGAGCCGTGGCGCCGATCCGGGCGCTCCTTGGCGCGCTTGCTCTGTGGAAGCGATCTGTCCGCGTTGCTCTTTGGGAGCGGCTTGTTCGGCGAACGCGGTGCCGCTGCCGGCGCAGCCGCGCGTTCAGGGTGGGCGGCGCGGCCCAGCACCGCCGCGTCCTCCAGATTGACCCCGTAGACCCATGCCAGCCCCCAGGACACCAAGGCGACACCCGCGACTGTCAGAACCAGCGGCCGGACCACCTTGGCTTTGGGAACCGAGATGGGGATGTCCTGCGTGATGGCCTCGTCGCCCACGGGACCGCTGTCGTGGATCGACGCGGGACCTGCGCTGGGAAAGGCGCTTGGCGCGAAGGTGTCCCAGGTAGGCCGGATCGATTGCGCGAACTCTTCGGCTTGAATGTCGGTCATCCCGTCCGACTCCCAATCGCCTTCCGGGGGAAGCGCGTCGGGAGCTGGCTCGCTGCGACCCACGAGCTCCGCCGGCACCTTCGGCGGTCTGGGCACCTGCGCCTCCGGTTCATGAGCGCGCGAGCCGGCTTTAGGCCGGGGCGTGCGGCCCGCAGACCGGCCAGACCCGCCGGCTTGAAGGCCGGCCTTGCCCCCGGGGCGCTCGTCGGATCGCCCATTCATAAGCTAAGAATACACCGTGGCCGGTTCCTCCCGTGGCTGGGACGGCACAGACTAGCATTGTCCGGAAAATCGGGCCACATATCGGCCTAGTGTAGCATGGGGACGAGACCCAAGTTCCCGGCGTAGTCGGTCGCGGCGCGAGCGTCGGCGCTACGTCTCGCAGCATGCCCAATACCTCCCAGCATCCGCCGGACCGCGGTGACACCGCGCTGCCCCTGCGTCGGGCACCCGGTTGCACAAGCCGCACCGGGGCGCTGTGCTTGGTAACGCTCTGCCTGTTGGACACGGGCTTCAAACCCGCAAGAGCGGAACCCCGTCAACGGCTGATCGTGCTTGACCCAGGGCACGGGGGAACCGATTCGGGCGCGCTCTCCACGGACGGCAGCCTGTCCGAGGCGCGGCTGGTTCTCGATATCGCGAAACGCGTACGCCGAATCCTGCTTCGACGCGATCCCGGGCTGTTGGTGCTCATGACGCGCGAGCACGATATCGCCGTTTCGCTCGAGGAGCGGATCGCGTTGGCGAACGCCTGGAACGCCGATGTATTCCTGTCGCTGCACTTGAACGCCGCGTCGTCCAGCGTGCGAAAGGGAGGCGTGGTGACTTTTGTTTTGGACCGTCGCGACGGACAAGACATCGAAGAGGACCGGGTGCGGCAGGGCCCGAGCCACGGGGGCGATCCACGCGGACTCCAGCGTGTGCTCTCTTCGCTACAGCGCGGTGACTTGGCAGAACGCTCCAAGCAACTCGCACGCAGCGTTCAACGGTTGACGGTCGCGACAGGTCGGCGCGGGCTGCCCAGCCTGGCCGACCGGGGCGTGCGTCGCAGGCTGTTTTCCGTGCTGTTGGGGGCTCGGATGCCTGCGGCGCTGCTGGAGGCTGCGTTCCTGACGGAGCCGCGGGAAGCGGCGGCACTGCGCACCGAGCGTTATCGCGAGCTGCTTGCGGGGGGGATCGCGGAGGGAATCCTGAGCTACCTGCAGGCCGTTTCGTGACCGGAGTATCGGAGTCCTCGTCGCCGCCCTCCTGCCAGCGATCCCGGAGGTCTGGAGTCGAAGACGCAGCCCGAGGCAGGTGGATCGGCCGGTCGAGCCCGAGGTTGGTGATCACGCTGCGGGCGAGTGGTCCGACTTGCCCCTGTTGCCCCTCCATCCCATACTGCTGCGCCCTCGATGTCGATTCATGCTGCGCCAGCGGTCGACCTTGGTAGCTACTCACCCCTGCTGGGGTGTGCATGCTCCGATTACCTGTTCGAGCACACCGCGCGCATGCGCCATCGAGTCTGCACAGGCGAGCAGGGAATTGGCGCTGCGCAGTACCATGCGCGCGCGCTGGACGGTCTGATCGGCTCGCTGTTTTGTGCCGCAACAGGAGCCATGGTAGCGCGCGGCAAAGGCCAGTCTCAGGGCGTGGTGCTTCTCGCCGCGGGAGGCTACGGGCGCGGATTGGTCGGTCTGCACAGCGCCGCCGAGGTGCTTTTCCTGTGTGGCAAGACCGCTGATGAAGCGATCGTGGCTTTGGCTGCGAGCACCCTGGCTCCCTTGACGACCATGGGGCTCCGCATAGGCTACGCTGTGCGTGCTGTTGATGACGTCATCCAGCAGGGGCTCCGCGATATCGGTCGGGCTGCCAACCTGCTCGATCTTCGGTGCCTCGCAGGAGATCGAGACCTGGCGTCGCGACTGCTGCGGCGGGCTCGCGAAACGATTTTCACTCCACATCGGGCACAGTTCATCCGACTGCTTCGGAACGAGACCGTGCTGAGACACGAGCGCTACGGCGGATCGGCGTACTTGCGAGAACCGGAGCTCAACCTCAGTCGGGGCGGTCTGCGCGACTTGGACGTCATCAGCTGGGTCCTTCAGACCCGCGGCAGCGATCTGGGCCTGGCGCACGGCGAGGCGGAAAGGCGGATGTTGGGAAAGGGAACGTCGGCAGCCTTGAGCGGAGCTCGCGAGCATCTGTGGCGCGCGCGCAATCTGCTGCATCTACGAGCCGGGCGTCGTCAGGATCGGCTGACGAGCGAGGAGCAACCGGAGATAGCCCGCATGCTCGGCTATCCCGAAGCGAAGCTCGGAGTGGAACGCTTCGTGCGCGAGCACAGCCTGCATGCGGCGACGGTTGCTGCTGCGATCGACCGCCTGTGGGAACGCGCACGATGAGAACCGGGGGGCGCGCAATCACGGGGCGAATCGGCCGGAGGCCGAAAGGACTTGCCTCGCTCGGTCTGCTGTTCGCTTTGGGTTTGCCGGCAGTGGCCTGCGGTGGCGGGACCGCACATGAGCTTGGCAACCCCACAGCGCCTCGCCACGCTCGGTCCGGAGTTTCGGGACGGGAACGAGCGCGGAACGTGACACCACGCGGTTCGCAGGCCCTGCATGCCGGTGAGCGGCTCCTAGAGCAAGAAGATTGGGTCGCGGCCCGGCAGGCCTTCGAGCGAGCCCTGCAGGGCGAACCGCACAACGCCCGCGCGTACTTCGGGCTCGGACTGGCGTTGGAGGGTTTGGCTGACTTCGACAGCGCACTGGATGCCTACGCCAAGGCTGCAAGTCTGGACGTGGGGTTGGCCGAGGCCCACAACAACCTTGGCCTGCTGTTGCGTCGCAAGGGCAATCTACATGAGGCACTCCAGAGCTTCGAGTCAGCGGTCGAGGCCGATGCCAAGCTCGCGTCGGCGCACCTGAACCTAGCGCTCGTCCACGAGGATCTGGGTAGCCTCGAGCTGGCTCGAAAGAGCTATCGGCGTTCTGTCAAGCTCGAGCCCGCCAACCCGCTGGCCCGCGTCAACTTCGGCCTGCTGCTGGTTCGATCGGGCTACAAGGCCGAAGCGCTGCAACAGCTGCGAGTCGCGTTGCCGCTAGCCCGAGGAAACGCCGCGGCCCTCGCGGGCATCGGCAACGGGCTCAGGCGAGCCGGGGACCCGTCGGCAGGAGTGCAGGCCATGCAGGCTGCTATCGCTGCTCGCTCCGGTAAGGCTACTCCCGCCCTGCTTGCGGAGCTCGCCCTGGCTCAGCGCGCAGTCGGCGAGCGAGAGGCTGCTATCGAAACACTGCGGCGCGCCCTGCACCTCGATGCACAGTACGCCACCGGTCACTATCTGCTGGGCAACATGCTGGCCGGGGGCGATCGTTTCACAGAGGCGGTGACCCATTACGAGCGGTATTTGGCGCTGGCACCCGAGGGCGCCCATGCCCCCAAAGCGCGCCAGCGACTGGAGCGTGCGCGTGCAAGACGCGATGCTCATCAAGTTACGGTACGTCCACGCCAAAACTGATCCTCACGCGCTCAAGCCTCGATCACGTTGAAACAGCGACCGCGTGAAGCGTCTTGTTCGGCCGTACCGAGAGAAACGCGGCCTGGAGATCCTCGATCAGATCCTCGACATCCTCGAGCCCAACCGAGATTCGGACGAGGTCTTCCGGAAGCTTCCTGACGGCGCGGTGTTCAGCAGGAATGCTGGCATGAGACATACAGCATGGCAGGCTGATCGAAGAGGCGATGCTCCCGAAGCTCACTGCAACCCGCATCAGCGCGGTATTCTCCACCACGGCACGTGAGCGCTGGAGGCAGCCCGTGGTGAAGCTCAGCAACGAACCCGCTCCCCGAGCCTGGCGCAGCTGGATGTCGTGGCCCGGGTGATCCGGCAGCCCCGCGTAGTAGACTTGGCGCACGTCGGCGTGGGCATCGAGCCACTTCGCCAAACGTTCGCTGGTCTTCACCTGCCGATCGAGGCGCACACCCAGCGTCTTCATGCCTCTGAGGAGCAGCCACGCCTCGAACGGGCCGAGCGCGCTGCCCTCGGCGTTCTGAGAAAAAGCAAGCTGGCCGGCGAGCTCGTCATCGTTCGTGATGACTGCACCAGCCATGAGGTCACCGTGACCGCCCAAGTGCTTGGTCGCGGAATGCACGACGATATCCGCGCCGTGCGCAAGAGGGTTCTGCAGATACGGCGACAGCATGGTGTTGTCTACGCTCACGCGAGCAGCGTGTTGGTGAGCCAAGTCGCTGAGGGCTCGCAAATCCACGACCTCCTGCAGGGGATTGCTCGGTGTTTCGACGACGAGCAAATCGGCTCCGCGCTCGAGCTGGCGCGACACATCAGCGAGGTTGGTCGCATCGATGTAGTCGATCCGGACGTTGTCACGCGCCAGACACCGGCTCAGGAACCGGATCGTGCCACCGTACAGATCGCTCGCGGCCAGCACCCGTCCTCCGGCCGGTACCAGACGGCCGACGGCCGCGATGGCCGCCATGCCGCTCGCGTAGGCCAGCGCATGTTTCGCCCCTTCGAGGCGAGCCAACTGCCGTTCCAGCACCGTCCGCGTTGGGTTGCCGCTCCTCGAGTAATCGTACGGCCCGAAGTGCTCGGCGTCGGGCTGACCAAACGTCGCCGTCTGGTAGATGGGCGTCGAGTTGGACTGCCAAGGATCGCCCGGGGCCGGATCGTACTGCACCAATTCGGTATCGCGGCGCATTAGGAGGCCTCCTGACTGCACGCGGCCGCGCTGAAGCGCGTGTCCTTGGCGCTGCGACCCGAGGCGCGCAACTTGTGGGCGCGCGCGAGCTCAAAGAGATCGGCCATTACCGCCGTGGTCGTTGGAACACGACCTGCACCGCGACCGGCTACGATGTGTTCGCAGCGGCGCAGACGCGCATCCAAGGTAGAGAACCGAACGGCGTTCTGCTCACCGGCAACCTGAGCGAGCGCATCGCGTTCGGGAAGCACACGCACCTCCACGCTTGCTATGAGCTCCGCGGGAGAAGCCTGCCCTACCCCCATCGGCGTTTCGCACTGCCTGTGGCAGCTACCCACCAAGCGCACGGCATGCCCGGGGGGTACGTCGGGCAGCTTGCCGGCAATGCCCTCGCGGCGCTGCCAGCGGATCGGGACGTCCCCGAAGGTGTGGCGCGCGAGCACGGTCAACTTGTGAGCTACGTCGCTGCCATCCAAGTCGAGCCTCGGATCTGCCTCGGCGAGACCGGCTTGCTGCGCACGGCGAACCGCCTCGGCGAAGCTAGTGCCCTGCGCTATCTGGTCGAGGACGAAGTTCGTGGTCCCATTGAGCACGCCCTCAAACCCGATAACGTGCTCGCTGGCCAAGCGTCGGGCTGTCTCCAGCGCCGGCACCGCTCCGCCCACCGATGCTGAAAACAGCAGACTGCAGGCATGCTGCTGCGCCGTCCTTGCCAGCAGGCAACCATGTGCCGCCAGTGCGGCTTTGTTGGCCGTAACCACGTGACGGCCGCGGCGCAGTGCACTCGCCATCCACTCGGTAGCCGGCTGCACCCCACCCGCAAGCTCGACGACCACGTCGCATGGTGTATCGAGCACCTCACGGACGTCCGTACACAGCAGGTGCGAGACAGCTCCGACGCCCCGGTCTGTATCCAAATTACGCACCAGAATGCGCCGCACGTCGAAGAGATCGGGCCGACAGCAGAGCTCCCGATACACCCCGCCTGCCACCGTGCCGAGCCCGAGCAAGCCCACGCGCAGCGGCCGCGAGGCTGCCATGGTGTCGGCTTCAACCGCTATACGCGGCAGTCGGCCGATGCGGGTTGGTCGAACGCCGCACAAGCCCGCCACATCGAACGCGACATGGTGATCCCGCGCGAAGCGCAGGGCTTTGGGCTGAAGAATCGCCCCGCCTAGCGCCAGGGCGTCATCGAAAGAGGCGCTCAGAAGTCGGCGCGGAGGTGGCCCAGGCAGCGCCGGATCGCTCTCGTAGCAGCCGTCCACATCCTTGATGAGCCGGCAGCAATCCGCTTTCACATGATGCGCAATGAACAATGCCGACAGGTCGGAGCCGCCCCGCCCGAGCAAGACCAAGCGCCCATCATCACGCTGCGCGACGAAGCCGGGCACGACCGCCACGGGCACGCGATCGAGCTCGCGGAGCAATGCCGCGGCGTCGAGGTCCATCGGGTCGGCGTCCAGCACCGGACCCCGTGCCCTAAGACCAATCTGGTGCGGGGACAGCACCTGGGCAGGCACTCCGGCTCCGTCGAGAGCAATCCCAAACAGGTTGGCCGAGGTGGTCTCCCCGGTGGCAAGCACGGGTGCCAACAGCTCGGGCCGCGGCTGCACGCACAGCCGCCGAGCTCGGCTCATCAAATCGTCGGTCGTGCTGCCAAGCGCCGATACCACGGCGACAACACGGATGCCTCGGCGGTAGTAGCGGTACACCTCGTGCGCGGCCGCGACAAGATCGCTCTCGTCGCGCAGAACCGATCCGCCGAACTTCAGAACCTTGACGGGACGCTCCATCACTCGGCTCCACGAGCCGGATCCGCGATCTCGGCGAGGGCTCGAGTCAGGTCTGCGACGATATCGTCGGGATCCTCAAGGCCGACCGACAGCCGTACCAGTCCGTCGCTGATGCCCACAGCCTGGCGCTGCGCCGGGGGAATGTCGCTGTGCGTCATGGTGGCCGGATGCGTTATCAGCGTTTCGACCGCGCCCAGGTTCTCGGCCAGGGAGCAAAGCTTCACCCGTTCCATCAGCAGCCTGCCCGCTGGGGCGCCTCCCACGAGCTCGAAAGCCAGCAGTCCGCCTCCCGCGTCCTGTTGGGCCTGTGCCAGCTCGTACTGGGGAAACGACGGCAGGCCTGGGTACCAGATTCGCGCAACAGCCGGATGACTCTCCAGAAACCGAGCCACCCGAAGCGCGTTGTAGGAGTGTTGACGAACGCGCAGCTCGAGCGTCTTGATGCCACGCAACGTCAGCCAGGCCTCGAACGGTGCCTGAGCAAAACCCACCGCGTTCTGCACGAACCGGAAGCGATCGAGCAGCGCCTGGTCCCGGCTCAGCAGGGCTCCACCCACGGTGGTGTTGTGACCCTCGATGAACTTGGTGGTCGAGTAGACGACCACATCCGCCCCGAGCTCGAACGGCCGCTGCAGTGCGGCCGTCAGTACGGTGTTGTCCACGGCGAGCAGCGCCCCCGAGTCGTGGGCCGCTGCAGCGGCGGCCCGTAGATCGGTGAGCTTGAGCGTCGGATTTGCCGGCGACTCCACGACGACAAGTCGCGTTGGCTGCTTCAGCGCCTCGCGCAGGGCCAGCGAGTCCGAGGAATCCACCACCTGATGGCTCACGCCAAACGGGGCCAGCACGTCGCGCAAGAGCCGCAGCGTGCCGCCGTAGACGACATCGGAGAGCAGCACCCGGTCGCCCGCCCTGAGTGTCGAAAGCGCCAGCGCCGTAATCGCCGCCATCCCGGTGGCGAAGCTGGCCGCAGCCGGTGCGTGCTCCAGAGCGCCGAGATTACGTTCCAGCGCGGCCACGGTCGGGTTGCCGGAACGGCTGTAGGTAAAGCCCTTGTCGACGCCCACAGCCGCCTGAACAAAGGTCGTGGACTGGTGAATGGGTGTGAGGATGGCTCCGGTGCCTGGGTCAGGGCCGAGGCCGCCGTGGATGGAGCGGGTACAGAATGCTTCGCCAGCCTCGGCGGAGGCAGCGTTGGCCTCAGCGGAGGCAGGGCTCCTGGAGTTGGAATCTGTGGGGGAGTCGTTCATTGGCCCGATTTCTCCTTGCAGCAAGACAAGCGAACGAGATTGCTTGCACGACGCGCGTCCGACCGGCCTAGCCGGTAGCCCGGGAGCAACGCATCTCGCTGGAGGTCAGGCCGTTAGCAGTGCGGCCGTCCCGCGACCATGCGTCGCTCACCGGGCCTGCGCATGCGCATGTTCGTGAGGATCGGCATGAAGGTCGCGAGTCTTGGCAGCATTGTCACGGTGCCGGCAGCCTGGACAGCCGAAGGATGCCGCTAAATGGGCTCGTGTCAAGCATTTTCGACCTGGACCGAAGGCATCTCGACCCGCGGCGCGTCCACCCCACGCTTGCCACAGGGCTGCGCTCCCTTGTATGGGGTGTGCATGCGTAACCGGTTGTCTTGTGCGTATCCAACCCGATAACTTTGGGCTGCTTGGAGCGGCTGGGGTCCTGCTAGCGCTCGCGTTACCCCTCAGCGCGGCGGGGCAACCGGCGCCGCCCGCACACGGGCCGCACCCTAACCACCCGCGGGCCGCCCCGACCCCAACCCCGACCCAGGAGGTCCAGCCGGGCCCGCAGCAGCCCGAGCACGAGCCCGAGCACGCCGCCCCGGCGCCGGCCCGCGGATCCCAGCCGGCGCCAGAGCAGCCCGAGCACGTCGCGCCCGCCGAGGTCCGCCTGCCGGCTGTACCGCCAGGCGGGCCGGCTTCGGAGCGGCCGATCTCGGATGAGCCTTCGGACCAGCCGGATCGGCAAGTCGAGGTCATTCACGTGGGCTCGCGACGCGTGACCCGCTCCAAGGTCGGATCGCCGACCCCGGTGGACGTGATCGATGCGGGCGAGTTCACGAACCAGCCAAGTACGGACATGGCCAGCATGTTGAAGAGCCTGGTGCCTTCGTACAACGTCACGCAGCAGCCGATCCGCGACGCGGCCACGCTGGTCCGACCTGCCAATTTGCGCGGACTGCCCCCGGATAACACCGTGGTCCTGGTGAACGGCAAGCGCCGGCATCGCGGAGCGGTGATCGTGTTCCTCGGTGGCGGGATAGCCGACGGTTCCCAGGGCGTTGATCTTGCCTCGATTCCTGCGATCGCGCTCAAGCGCGTGGAGGTGCTTCGCGACGGGGCAGCCGCGCAATACGGCGCAGACGCTATCGCCGGCGTAATGAACTTCGTTCTGAAGGACTCACCCGAAGAAGCGACCCTGGAGCTGCGGGCAGGGGGCTATTATGCTGGCGACGGAAACTCCCTGACCTTGGCTGGAAACGTCGGCGTGCCGCTGACCGACGCGGGCTTTGCCAACCTCAGCATCGAGCTCGGTAGCTCGGGTGCCACGAGCCGCAGCGTCCAACGTGCGGACGCGAGAGCGCTGATCGCAGCCGGTAACCCCAACGTGGCCGAGCCCGCGCAAATCTGGGGTGCCCCCAGGATCAGCAATAACCTCAAGCTGTTCGCAAACGCCGGGCTGGAGCTCGGAGCCTCGAGCGAGGCCTATCTGTTCGGCAGCTTCGCCCGCCGCAGCGCTCTCGGGGGGTTCTATTTTCGCAACCCCGGGCTCAGCTACCTGGACCCAGCCACAAAGATGCAGACCACCGCCGGACGCAAGGGGGTATTCGTCACGGATGCACCGCTGCTCGACCCGCGCACCGGCGCTCCGGTGCTCGATCCAAGCACCGGAATGCCGGTCACCACGCCTGTCCATCTGGTCGCCGATCTCAACCCCAACGACCTCGTGCCTTGTCCCCGCTTTGCGCCCGGTGACCCGATGGGTCTGCAGCACGTTATGTCCGATCCCAACTGTTTTGTTTTCAATGCGCAGTTTCCAGGCGGCTTCACCCCCAAATTCGGAGGCACGGTCACGGACTGGAGCGCAGCGACGGGCGTTCGGGGGCAGTTTGGGCGCCTGCGTTGGGATCTGAGCGCCACGATCGGCGGCAACGGTGTCAGGTTCTTGATCAAGGACACGGTCAATCCGTCGCTAGGACCCGGTTCCCCCACCGAGTTCTGGCCCGGCAGCTACCGTGAGATCGACCAGACACTGAACCTGGACCTGGCCTATCCGCTGCCTATCGCGCCCCTTTCCACGGAGCTGAACCTGGCCGCTGGGCTGGAGTATCGTAACGAGCAGTTCAGCGTCACGGCGGGAGATCGGGCTTCGTGGGAAACGGGCCCGTTCTTCTCGCAAGGTTTCGATGTCGGCTCCAACGGCTTTCAGGGATTCAACCCAAGCCAGGCCGACACGTTCAACCGCCGGAACGTGGCCGGCTATCTGGACCTGGAGCTGGATCCGCTACCTCACTGGCGGATGGCCCTCGCGGGCCGTGTCGAGCACTTCGACAGTCTTGGCTCGACAGCAACCGTGAAATCATCGACCCGATATACGCTTTTCGACCAGGTCTCGCTGCGGGCATCGATCGGCAGCGGTTTTCGCGCGCCCACACCCGGTCAAGCCAACGTGAGCAACATCGGAACCGTGGCGAGCCCCACGGGCCAGCTAGTCAACCGCGGGACGATTCCGCCCACCAACCCGATCGCCGTTGCCGTTGGAGGGCAAGCCTTGCAGCCGGAGCGATCGCTCAACTTCGGCGGGGGCGTCGTGCTGGATGCCGGCGATCTGTGGTCGAGCGACCTGACCCTGAGCCTCGACTACTACAACATCGACGTGCGGGACCGCATTTCGCTCTCGGGAGACAAGACGCTCACTCCCGAACAGGCGCTCGCTCTGCAGGCCAGCGGCATTACGGGGGCCGCCGCACTGGCAGGGTTTCGCTTCTACACGAACGCCTTTGACACGAACACCCAGGGGCTGGATGTCGTCGGCACCTTCAAGGTCGACTGGGCCGGCATGGATGTCGGCAACACGGACCTCGTTGCGGCCTATAACTGGAATCGAACCAAGGTGGTGGGACAGTCGATTCCGGGCATCATTGGGGAGCAACGCATCAACGAGCTCGAAAACGCCCTGCCGAAGCATCGCTATGTGTTGACTGCCAACCATGTCTACGGCCGCTTCCGCCTGCTTGCGCGCCTGAGCTTCTTCGGGAGCTTCAAGTTTCCTGAAAACAACGGAGACCACGTATTCGGCTCGAAGCATCTCGTCGACTTGGAAGCTGCCGTCCGCTTCCTGGATCACTTCACGCTGGTGGCCGGCGTGCAGAACATCTTCAATACGTTCCCCGACGAGAACCCAGGAATGGCCGACATCGGGGCACGCTATCCCGAAAACGCGCCCACGGGTTTCAACGGAGGCTTCTGGCACCTGCGGCTGCTGGGTCGGCTCTAGGGACGCGAACCCCAGCTTGACAGGCTCGAAGCGGCCCGGCTACGGTGCCTTCTCTGAGGGCCTCACGTGCCACACAAGCACTGCTTTCGCTCCCCCTAGGTGTCGCCGTCATCTCGGGATCGAAACCAAGGCAGCCTTGTCGTTGCAGTTCCCGAGCACGGCTGCGCACGGTGGCGGCATCGCGGCGCGGACCTCTATTTCGGCACCCAGCAAGCAAAGGGACGTATGTCTGATGCCACAAAAAAGCCTCGTGATATCAAGAGCCTAAAGGCCCGGCTGGGACGAACCATAACCCCGGGACAGGCTCCGGCGGGATTGCCGGGCGCGCCCGGCGCTCGACGCTCGTTTCCGCCGGGTACAGGGCCCGGTCCGGGATCGATTCCACCGGCGGCGCGTCCGAGCGCGGCACCTCCGGGCGGCAGATCGGTCCCGCCGCCGACGGTCGGACGGCCACCCACCCATTCGGTACCGCCGGCAGTCCCCCGAGGACGACCGTCGGGCCCGCAGGCGGGACGCGTCTCGGTGCCGCAGGTGGCCCCCCGACCCGGCGCGTCGGTACCTCCTCCCGCTTTCGGGAGACAGCCACCACCCGCCGGGCGGCCCTCCGGCGCCCCGCCGGGCGCAGCGCGCCAGCCGAGACCTGCATCGCCGTTCGGTGGTCCGGGTAGCATGCCTCCCCCCGAGGCCAAGCAGGTCAGGCTGGTCATCGATGACTCAGCGGTCAAGGGCTCCGAGATCGGCCGCGGAGGAGCGGCAAAGTACCTCGTACTTGCCGCGGTCACAGTGACCGTTGGTCTGCTGCTTGGCTTCGCGGTGGGCTCTACGCTCGATCGACGGCGCCAGTACAACAACGTGATTCACGACGGCAAGGAGATCTACAACGTTGTTCGCGAGAGCGCGGTAACCGCTGAGAAGGCCGACAAACAGCTCAAGGCCGCATTGAAGCGTTCCACGCCGGGACCGACCAACGAAGCCGCGGTCGCATACGAAGCCATCGAGGCTCTGCGGGCCCTAAAGAAGCCGTTCGATGCCGGAGCATTCTCGCGACGCTGGTACAAGGCCTTCCGGCCCGCCACCGTGGATGACTTGTTCCAGTACCACAACAATGTCCAGGTGCTGTGGGAGAGATTCGAGCGGTTGTCGGCCTCCACGCTGACGCAGAATCGCCGAGAGGTGCTCGACAAGGCTGCCAAGTCCATCGACGCGTTGGCGCGACAACAGTACGGCGTGGTCACCACCAGGGCGGGCGATACCTATGTTGGAGGGCTCGTCTACGTGAGCATTCCGCCCGTCACCGGCAAGACAGGTGCTGCGAAGAAAAAGGACCAAGGGCCGCCCGCGGTCAAGGTCTCGTCACGCCTGGGCGGACGCACCGTGGATCGCTATCCCTTCCTGGGACACTTGGATTTTCCAGAGAAGCCCGATAAATACGTCATCCTGTTGGACAAAGCGCGCAGCATGGGAATCCTCGGAGCCTCCGCCGACGCGTTCGCCCGATATAGAGCCGAGGTATCCGAACTGGCAGGGCTGATGCAAGAGACGATCGAGATCCAAGGTCGGTTGCTCACGGAACTTGGCAAGGTCGCTGCGCTCAAAGAGCAGTGGACCTTCTAAGGCCCCAGTCCTGTCAGCGGATCATCGTCTTGTGGTCGTGCAGGCGCCTGTTGCCCGGCGCCCCGCTCGGTGCCTGGCTGCGGCTCGTCGGAAGGGGCACGCTTGGCGCGGCGCGCGAACGCAGCCCTACGCTTGTTGCGCAGGTGGCCTGCGGAAGCCGCGTATCCCCCCGTGGTGCGAATCTCCTTGTGCCGTTGCCCCGTAATCCTGTCGACGATGTTCGGAGCCTGATCCGCGTCGTCCTCGAGCCCGGCCGTCACGGAATCGACTACGGCATGCGTGTCGGGCCGAGCGTCTGTCTTGTGCCTGCGTAGGTCGCCGAGTCGTGCCAGCGTGGCGCGCTCCTCGAACACGAGGCAATGGAAGCCATAGAACTTGGTTTGGTCCACCGCCCTCATACGCGTGGTCCTATCATGCCACTCCAGCCAGCGCCGCTTACCCATTCCTGGCGCGAGCTCGCCCCTCTTCGTCTTGGCCTTGCCGAATCTAGCTTGCAGGAACTTGGAAAACGCGTTGAAGTCCCGTCCCGCAAAGGCCTTTTCGTCCAGCGCCTTGTACCATTTCCACAGGCGCCCCTTCATGAAGAAGTAGAAGTTCTGAGAATTGTGGTCCTTGACGACAAACATCGACTCGCCGTTGCGGTGGGTGTACTCGCCCTTCAAGAAGCTCACGTCCCATCCGGTAGGTCGTCCCGTGAAGTCTACCTGGCTCTCACGGATGCGCCGCAGTGCTTCCTGCATTTCAATGCGCAGGCTGTCGTCCTCGAGCGAGTCGTGCGCCTTGGCCAATCTGGCGCGGTAGCGGTCCTCGACCTTCTCGTGAGCCCACGCGAGTGCTTGTTTGCGAGTCATGCCCCAGCGCAGGTCCCCCATCGCCTTGGTCACCGCCTGGCTCAGCGCTTCCTTCGACCCTCTTGCGGTTCGGCCCTTGCGCTTGCGTACTTTGTGATGCTTGGACTTGCTTCGCTCGGCGTACACAGCCGGCGCCACGGCACTGACAACGAAAGCACCCAGGGTGAGTGCGAGCCAGAAACGTCTCATTTGCATCCTCCGGTCTGTGGCTGCTCCCTGCCATCGGCCACCGAGCCGCAGGAGGCGACCGTGGCCTGCGATGTAGTGGTATAGTACGAAACGGTCGACACGGCCCCCCTAAAGCCCCCGCTCTGGGGACGGCGGTATTCACCTTAGGAGGCGCGACAAGTCTCATTGTGTCGCGCCTCCTTAGGGCCCGCGGCTTTGGGTCGCCGTCCGGTGATTGCCGTGCCGCTGGCTGCCGGACAGCTCGAGGAAGAGCAGCGTGCCGCCGGCCACGGCAGCCGGCATGAACAGCAGGTTGAGTATCGGTACAAACAGAATCACCCACACGCCGGTGCCGAAACCAAGGGCTGCCGCAGCGTGCTGGCGCACGAGTCCGATGCGTTCGCGGACGCTCAGGCCGTGACGGGAAGCCGCCCAGTCCATGTAGTCGAGCGCGAAGTAGTAGGCAGTAAACAGAAAGGCGGCGAGCGAGTAGACGAGGCTCCCGATCCCGGGGACAAGCCACGAAACCAACAGCAGCGGAAGCATGATCGCCAGGTAAGCCGACAGCTTCGTGGCCTCGAGCGCCACCGTGCGTGCCAGATCGCCAACGAGAGCACGCACGGAAAAACCCTGAGCACCCCTGCCGGTACGAATCCGCTCGACCTCCTCGCTCAAGGCGTCGTGGAATGGAGCGGCAACGACATTCGCCACGAGCAGCACGAGCACTGCCCCGACCAGGAATGCGAGCAGCCCGACCAGGATCTCGGCCGCTCCGTGCAGCCACCCGAGCATGCGGCCCAGCCAATCGTGGGCTTCGGGAACACTCCACAGCAGGGCCAGGGCACGCTTCCTTATCCCGACTGCCCATATGGCCGCTGCGAGCAATGCGAGCAGCGTGAGGATGATCGGCGGCAACCAGAAGCGCGCCAGGCCCGGATGCGACACGAACACGAATCGTGCACCGCGAAACGGATAACTTAGACCCCGCCAGTAGCCAACATCGCCAGTCCGCATACCTCGGGATCCCTATCCTCACGACGCTCCGGTGGCTAGGGCACTAGGACGGGGTTTTAGTTGACGATTGACTTAAGTTTGGGATTGGGTCAGGCGGCGAGCCTGCCGGTGGTCCATGCGCGCTCGATGGCTTTGTCGAGTTGTTGAATGGCGTCTCGAATCCGACCACGGGATTCGCCCGCTGTCCGAGGTTGCCAGCTGCGGTCGTCGAGCCTACGACTCGTGGGAGTGGGCGGAACGAAGCGCGCGTGCTTCCTTTCGGCCAGACTCCGGAGGAGGCGATGCGCTCAGGGATGGCCGCTGTTTTTCTTGCGATCCTGCTCGCGGCGTTTGCTGGCTGCGGCCGGAGCCACCTGCATG
>JAKSBK010000173.1 GCA_022361155.1 Pseudomonadota bacterium | reverse complement strand
GGAGGGGCACGAGCTGGTAGGGGCGCGACTCGACGGCAATCCTCGCGAGCGAACGAAACGGACCAGCGCCCGAGCGGAACCCGAGGCGCACCGCATCGCGAAGCAAGCCGCAGGACAGATGGTTCCCCATGTCGCTGGCCGGATCGGGCAGATCGAACTTGGCCGGTTCCACCTGCTCGATGGGCAGGTAGATCCCGGTGACCTCGTCTTCGGTCCCACCGAGAGGTCGCAGAATCAACATGTCGGGATCGTCATTGCTCTCGGGCAACACGACCCACTCGCGCCCGCGAGCCTTTACCAGCGCGCCCACGTCGAAGCTCATGCGCCTTCCCCCTTGCCCTCGATCAGCGGACCGAGAAACCGACTCGGCTTGCCGGTCCAGCTCACGGTCAACTCGTCCCGCGCACGTGTCATCGCGAGTCCTCCGGATCGAACCCATCACCCGACGAGGGAGCCGGCGCCGGCTCGGAGGCCGCCGCCGGCGTTCCGAACAGGGTCGGGTAACGTCTAAGGATCGGCTCCCACTCCTCGGTGTGGTGAAAGCGGATGACCGTCAGACCGTGGTCTTCGAGAGCATCCTGCTGCTCATCATCCTTCGCTCGTTGCTCCGGCGTGTCGTGCGGTGGACCATCGATGAAGATGGCCACACCTTCATCGCGGTACAGGAAGTCCGGCCGTACACCGCAGCTCTCGACGAGCCGCTGCGCGTCGCTGGGGAGCTTGAGCCCCATGCGGTCGACCATGCGCGCCCACTTGCGCTCGAGCTCCGACTGGCAGAGGTTGAGCAGGCGGGTGAGCTGATCCTCACGGGGCATCGGTGCCGGCGACGTCCGCACCGAGGCCTGCATCAGCGGACGCAGCAGGTCGGGGAGAAGCTGGCGGTCCAGCAACCGGTGGTCGCGCTGGTTGAAGTAGGCACATGGCCGACTTCTCGCCGCCCACGACGTCCCCCCGAGCCAGCCACCACGCGAGTCGTCCGTGCGGGGGGTCTCGCGCGCAGGGACCGGCGGGGGGTCCTGATGTTCGAGCGCTGATGGACGCTGTCGCGAAGCGAGCATCTCTGAGCCGGCCCCCCGGTGTTCCTCAGGCTCGAGGCGCGAGTCCGGGGGGTACCGCCGGGCCCGAGCACGAGACCCCCCGCACGGACGACGCCAGGTCATCCCTATCCACATGCCTTCCGATAACATGAACGGCGGCGTCCAGGCGGTCGGGCTAAGGTCGATTGGAGGGGGAGGGGCGCCAGAGTCCACAGGCGGTGTACCCATCATGCCTCCGCTTGCACCCGGTCCTGGGAGGCGTCCGCCGTCTGGTAGTTGCGGGTATTGGCCGGCCTGGCCGAGTCCGGAGTCCGTCGGCCCAGCGTCCGAGCCTGCTTGGGGGGCCGTGCGCACTCCTGCCGCGCCAGCACCCGTGGCGAGGTCATCCCCCGTCTCGCACGTCGATTATTCGCGCCATCCTGCGGCACTGCTCAGTGCGCGGCCCTGGGTGTCTCCTGCTCCGCGCCGGGCTCCTGCTTCCGTCCATGCACTCCGGACCCGAACCGCCCCGGAGACAGAGCGCCTGGCCCGGGCTGCAGCAGCCCGTGATGCTGGCCAGCCTACTGCCAGCGGAAGGTGCGCTGAGCCACGGCGACTCCGAGCAGGGTCCAGGCGACGAGCACGCAGGTGGGAAACGCAACGGCGACGAGCGATGCGCCGTCGTTGAATACCGCCCGCAGGGCATCCACTATCGCGGTGAGCGGGAGGACCTGAATCGGCAGATGCAGCCATTCCGGAAAGCGTTCGTAGGAGAAGAACACTCCCGACAGCACCCACATGGGCAGCTGCACGAAGTTCATCCAGCCGTTGGCGGATTCGGTGTTATCGAGGCGCGCGCCGATCACGAGGCTGATGGCGGCGAAGGCGCTGGCGCCAAGAACCGACAGGATGGCGAACGCTACGATCCCGCCCCGCAGTCGAGCATCGAAGACCAGGTCGGCGAAAGCGAGGAGCACAGCGAGCTCCACCACCAGGAACACGGTCCGCGACAGAAGATAGGACAAGAGGAACTGTACGCGTGACATGGGCGTGACTGCGTAGCGACGCAGGAGGCGGCGTTTGCGTGCCACGACCAGGCTGTAGCCCACGGCCCACATGCTGCTGCCCATCAGGTTCATACCGATCAGGCCCGGGATGAGAAAGTCGATATAGCGAGCCCCGTGGCGCCGCACCGATTCGTTTCGGACGCCGATGACGTCTCGCCGTCCTGCCGCCCCTTGCAGCACGTTCTCGATGATCGTGGTGGCGAACGGCGCCTTCTGCTGCATGGGGTCCGCCCGGATCAGCGGCTCCTTGCCGGGTTGGAAGATCACTGCGGCGTCGAAACGTGCCCGCGCCAAACCTCGCTCGGCCGTTGCCCGGTCCACGCGTTGGGTCTCGAGCTTATCGCTGTCCATGAGTGCCTGTGCCAGTCGCTCGGTAGCGTCGCCGCTGTCCTGAGCAACCAGCGCTATGGAGGGCCGGTCCGGAGCTCGATCGCGGAAAGCCAAGCCAAGCCCCACGGCCATAAGCAGCGGAAAGACAAAGACCCAGAATACGGCCCCCTTCTCCCTGAAAAACTCGCGCAGTCGGGTCCACGTCAGCTCGAGCAGCGGAGAAAACGAGCAATTCGGGTCGGAGTCGCTTGTCATGGCGCGCTCGGGAGTCGCTCTACGTCGGCGTCGGGGCTCGTCGTTGCGCCCGGCGTGTCCGGTTCGGGCTCTGGCTGAAGGGCGCGCCCGGTGAGCTCCAGGAACACGTCGTCCAGGGTGGCTTGATGGGTGCTCAGGCCCATCGGGTTGAGCTGCTGGCGCTGCAGCTCGGCGAGCACTGCTTGTAGTGCCGCCAGATCCCGCTCGATGCGCAGCCGGTAGCGGTTGCCGCGCTGTTCGAGGCTGCGCACAGCGCCGAGGGCCTGAAGAGATGTCGCATCTGGCGCGGGTCGCTCGGAAGCCAGCTCGAATTCCACGAACTGGACGATGCCGAGGCTGTCGACCAGTGCGGCTGGCGATCCTTCGCTGATGATCTTGCCGTTGTCCACGATCGCAATCCGGTCGCAGAGGGCCGCGGCTTCTTCCATGTAGTGCGTGGTGATGAGCACCGTGCCCTGCTGGGCCTGGAAGCTGCGCACGACCTCCCACAGCTCCTTGCGAGCGCGCGGGTCCAGGCCGGTGGTAGGCTCGTCCAAGAAGAGCAGCTCGGGCTGTCCGGCCAGCGCGCAAGCGAGCCCCACTCGCTGCTTTTGTCCCCCCGAAAGGGTGTGAAAGCGCTGCTTGGCTTCAGCGCGCAGGTTGAGCAGCTCAATAAGCGCATCGACACTCGGGCCCGCAAGGTAGAACGAGCGAAACAAGCGGATGGTCTCGCGCACGGTCAGCTTGTCGGCGAGCACGGTCTCTTGAAGCTGCACGCCGAGGCGCCTGCGAAGCAGACTGTCGTTTCCGGTTCCCCAGCGCAGCCCGAGCACTTCGATGCTGCCGCTGTCCGGAGCGGTGAGCCCCTCGAGCATCTCGACCGTGGTCGTCTTGCCCGCACCGTTCGGGCCAAGCAGGCCGAAGCACTGGCCCACGCCAACTTCAAGCTTCAGGTTGTCGACCGCGAGCTTGGCGCCGTAGCGCTTGGTGAGCCCATCGCAACGTATGGCAAGCCCGTTCACTTTTTGCTGCTGCACGCCCACCATGACCCGGTTCGATGGACCCGGCGCCTTAGGGCCCGCGGTCGATGGACCCGGCGCCTTAGGGCCCGCGGTCGATGGACCCGGCGCCTTAGGGCCCGCGGAAGAATAACTCATCCATTTCGCCGGTTCTGACCACCGCTGGCTATGTTGCTCCTCCTCGAAGCATCCCCAATACTCCTCGTCGTCGCGCCTCGCCAGCGGCGCCCAGACCTCACCGAAACACACGAGTTATTCTTCCGCGGGCCCTTACCACATGTGCTTGCCTCCAGCATCCCAGC
>JAKSBK010000172.1 GCA_022361155.1 Pseudomonadota bacterium | reverse complement strand
GCGAAGGCGACGCGCACCGCGTGACGAAGATCAATGGCAACGACCCGAATGCGGAGCCAGAGGTCATCGCCGCCGCATACAACAACGAAACGCTCAACTGGCCGAACGACATCGCAGTCTCAGCCAGCGGTCGCGTCTACTTCTCCGACCCGAACTACAGCAACGAGCCAAACAATCTGCCGCACGAATCGATCTACATGGCGGAGCACAGCTTCGGCGGAGCATGGAGCGTGACCCGCGTCACCTTCGACACGGCCAAGCCGAACGGCGTGCTGCTCTCCCGCGATGAGAAGACTCTCTACGTCGCAGACAGCACACACTCAACCGGAATACCTCGAGAGCTCCGGGCATATCCGGTGCTGGAGAACGGCACGCTCGGCCCTGGCGAGCAACTGTTCAGCTTCGGTGAGAACCGCGGCATCGACGGCATGACCCTGACAACAGAGGGACTGATCGTTGCGACCGCAGGCAGTCCGAACTCCGGACCGGGCTCGATGATCTACGTCTTTGATCCTTCGGGACTCGTGAAGGAGACGCACCGCACGCCTGCCGAGTCTCCAACGAACTGCACATTCGGCGGCGGATCGCTTGGCGACCTTTACGTCACGTTCGCCACTGGCTTCGTCTATCGGGTCACGAACACCGGCATGACAGGCCACCTCGCGTATCCGGCTCGCAGGTTCTAGCCGGAGCGTCCCGCGGCAGCCCAGCGCTCGGTGGCTGGAGTGAGGCACTGAAGCCATGCGACGACCGGTCCTGACGGACCCTCGCCGCTTCTGGCGTCTACAACACCTAGCCGGACTCTCTGGCCTGAGCTCTGCGGCTCAAGGCATGTGGGATGGCCCGTTTCCGGGTCGCGCCCGTCGTGCCAGGTTCCGTCAAAGCCCCGCCATCGTGCGCCTGCAACCACGTAGCCTTCGCCGGTGTTGCTGCCATCCTGCTCGAAGCCGATGGCAGCCCCTTCGTGATCGACGCTGTTAACGGTTCCGCTCAGGACCTGCACATTGGTATCGTCGCCCGTGTTGAGCACCACACCCGCTCCCAGCAGTACTCCCATGACGATTC
>JAKSBK010000171.1 GCA_022361155.1 Pseudomonadota bacterium | reverse complement strand
GATCTTGGATTCGGCACGGCTCACGCGATTGCGCACGCGCTGCAGTGCTTCGTCGATCACGACTTCGGGCTCGAACTCGAGGGTGATGAGACTCACGCCTTCGGCCGAGGTCGAGCTCATCTTCTTCAGATCCTTGACGCCGGTCAGCTCGTTCTCGAGGGGGTTTGTTACCAGCGACTCGATGTCGGCGGGCGCCACCCCCGGGTAGGGCGTGCTGACCATGATGAAGGGCACGTCGATATCGGGTGCAGCCTCCCTGGGCAGCGACACGTACTCGATGATGCCGAAGGTAAGCACGCACAGCGCTACCACGAGCACGGTGGGCGCCCGTTCAACCAGGGTCTTGATCATGGGCTCGCCTCGGCGCTCGCGCTCTGGCTCGCAGCGGCTTGCGCAACAGGAAACACGACCCGGCCCTTGGTACAGCACTCGCCCTGACGTGCCAGGATCAACGCATCGCCATCGGACAGCGAGCGATGGCCCACGACGACGACCATTTCGCCACCCTCCAAGCCAGCTTCGACCACGATCTGATCACCGATCACCTGACCCAGGGTGAGCGGCCGCCAGCGCGCGACCGACTGCTCATCGACGACGAACACGCCGTTGCCGTCGAGTCGCGTCACCAGCAGTTCCTGGGGCATGATCAACTGCTCGCGCTCGGCGACTTGATGAAACTCGACCTTGGCGATCATCCCCGGCCTCAGGACTTCGTCGCGATTCGGCACCTCGACCTTCACCATGAAACTGCGCGTACGAAGGTCAGCCGTGGGCTCGATCCGGGTCAGCTTACCCTCGAGCGAGCGGCCCGAGCCGGCCGCGGTGATCACCGCCTTGCCACCGACGCTCAGGCTGCCGACGTCGCGATCGCTCACCGACACGGACACGACTGCGGGGTCCATCTTGACCATGCGCACGATTGGCGCGCCGGGCGGGGCAACCTCACCTTGTTCCACGTGCACGTCCGCAACCGTGCCGCCGAACGGCGCCCTGACGGTGGTGCGGCGGACTTGAATCTCGGCGATGCGATGCTGGGCGCGGGCACGCTCCACGCGCGTGCGCGCCGTGTCCACGCGCGCCTTGGCGATCGAAGCGCCGAGCTTCTCGAGACGCGCCAGCTCGCGTTCGGCTTCCTGCAGCTCCACGAGCGTCAGGTCCCGCTGGGCCACATGCATGCTCTCGTCGACGCGCGCGATCACCGAACCCTTGCGCACGCGATCCCCGGCCTCGACCCGGATGCGCTCGATGAAGCCACCCAGCGCGGCCGCAAGGTCGGCCTCGCGAGCGCCTTCCACCTCGCCGGGCCGCATCAGCCGCATCATGGCGCGGGTCGGATGCAGGCGAGCGGCTTCGACCCGTGTCGCCACCGCACGCGGGGTGTGCTTCTTGGCCTGTCCGGCGGGTGCTCCCGAAGACTGCGTGCTGCCTTCGGTGCAGCTTGAGGCACCCAGGGTTGCAGCCAGCAGCAGGAGCAAGCGAATCGAGCTATTCATGTCAGGTTCCTCGTCTGTTTCCAGGGGCGCCAACTTGGGGTTTCGGGCGTGCACTCGGCTAGGGAGTGCTTTCAAGACGGTTACAGGTCAGTTGATCGAGGCGAAGTGGCGCGTTTCAGGTGGCCCATGGGACGGCGGGTTTGGACGCTGGGTACACGACCACCAACCACGCCCTCCAGCACGATGTGCGATCGTCCACGGTCCGGGTGTGGTCAGGCACGCCGCAGCCAGATCAATAGACATCATTCGTGATCCTGTGGGGTTATTGAAAGCACTCGTCTAGTTCCTCGTCTCGTCGAGACCGGTTTGTCGGGCGCTTGCCGGCATCGCAGCGCGACCGGATGTTGGTTGCTGTCGTCGCCCCGTCGCCCGCTCCAGCTTGGCGCCGGCGGCACGCTGATCGATACGCGCGTTGACGTGCAGCAGGGTGGCGTTCATGCGCTCCACTTCGGCCTCGATCACGGCGGTCGTCGTGGCTTCCCCCGCTCGATAAAGGGCTACTTGCTGTTCGTAAGCGGCCTGAGCCGACGCGCTCAGCTGTTCTGAAAGCCTAGCGGCCACCCGGGCTCGCTCGAGCTCCTGCCATGTGGCATTGACTTCCATTTCGATCGCCCGCCGCATGGCTGCAAGCTGGCTGCCTAGAGACTGCTCGGTAGCACGGAGCTCTCGCACGAGCATGTGGGTCTCTATGGCCGGTGTCAGACGCCAGGTCAGGTTGAGCCCGACGTACCAGCTGGCATTCCACTCGTTGGTCTGCGGAAAGAAGCGTTGGTTGGGGTTGGCGTGGGTCAGGTTGGCGACGCCGCTCAGGCGCGGATACAGGTCCGCTTTGGCGGCTTCGGCTGCGTGGTGAAAGGCGCCTGCCGAAGCAGCCAGGGCTGCGAGCTCGGGACGCCGCCGCTTTCCCAGCGCGATGAGCTGCTCCCGAGATTCCGTGAACCCGGGCACATCGCCGAGCACGTCTTCGCCTACGGTGAAACGCGTGTGCTCGATCTCCATGATCAGCGCGAGGTTTTGGCGCGCCAACAGCTCGAGGCTCGCCGCCTGGTTGACCGCAAGCTGTGCGTTCGTCTCCAGGCCCTCGAGCCGCAGCACGTCGGCCTGAGTGAGCGTACCCGCGGACAGCCCCGCCTTGGCGTCCTGAACGTGTGCCCGCGCGCTCAGCCGGGACTGCTTGGTCACGGCCAGCTGCGCGACCGCCCTCAGCCAATCGTAGAAAGCCAAGCGCGCGTCCAGCATGACCTTGAGCAGCTGGGCGTCGTGCTGCATGCGCGCGGCCCTGCGCTCCTGCTTGGCCGCACGCCCTGCCGGCAGCAGCCGCAGCGCGTATTCGGTGAACGGTATGCTGAGGGAAGCCTGGAGGCTGAAGTTGTTCAGCGGCACCTGAATGGGCGCGAAGCTGAAGCTGCCCACGGGCATCCCCGCCGAGTCGACCACGCATTCCGTGTTGGCTCGCATCGGGCAGGGACCGACCGTGAAGGGGCCCTCGTTTCTGGCACCGAGCAGCGCACCGCCGTCGCCCCCGGCGCTGAGATCGATGTCCACACGGTTTTGGCGGATGTAGCTGCCCGTCGCCGTGAAGTCGGGCACGTAACGCGCAAGGGTCCGGTCGATCTTGGCCGCTGCGATGCGCATCTCGGCTCGCTTTTGCGCAATGGCCGGTGCGCTCAGCGCGGCCCGGACAGCGACCTGATGGGCCGTCAGCCCGCCGGGGCGCGCCGCAAGCGCGACCAGGACCTGGTCCTGGTAGGGTGCGAGCGTGCTTTGGGCATCGACCGGCGGCAGTGGGGCGCTTGCCGCGGGAGCCGCAAGGTCCGGCGCCCCGGGGGCCGGCCCCGGAAAGCGCCGCTGCACGACGGGCGCAGGGGGGCGTGCGCGGCTTGGGCGGCTTGGGCGGCTTGTGGTCGTGGTTTCCCCGGATCCCTGCGGGCGAGCCTGGGCCGCCAGCGCGCCGGGTACGAGCAGGCTCGAAACAAGACAAGCTGCAAACGACAATAAAACCATGGAAGGCATGAGGTAACCGTGTTTGCTTCGCCGCTAGCGGCGTTGTTTTGTTAGTTTCCTAACCGCGTTGCCAACCGTCTAACCGCGTTGTCAACCGTCCAAGAGATACAGCTGGCTCATCCCGGCTCGCGTCGCGCGGGTGCCGGCCCCGCCGTTATGCCCAGATTGCCGAGCAGGTACTGCCACAACCTGCGTGCGTCGTCGAGCAGGATGTAGGCGCAGGGCACGAGCACCAGCGTCAGCACCGTGGCAAACAGGACACCAAAAGCCAAGCTGATGGCCATGGGAATGAGAAAACGCGCCTGCATGGAGGTCTCGGAAATCATCGGGAGCAGGCCCAAGAAGGTCGTGAGCGACGTGAGCAGAATCGGCCGAAAGCGGCGCTTGCCCCCGGCCACCACCGCGTCCCAGATGGACATGCCGGACTGCCTGAATCGATTGACCGCCACCACCAGGATCAACGAGTCGTTGACCACGACGCCCGACAGCGCGACGACCCCCATCATGGTCATCAGGCTGAGCGTGTAGCCAAGCGCCATGTGCCCGAGCACGGCGCCGATCATGCCGAACGGGATGGCGGAAAGCACGATCAGTGGCTGCGCATAGCTGCGAAACGCGATCGCCAGCATCGCGAACATGGCCACGACCGCGAACGCGAAGTTGCGGCCCAGCGTCTCGTTGGTTTCAGCCCGATTCTTGGGCTGGCCCGCCAGCTCGTAACCGAGGCCGGGATAGCGCCTGGCCAGCTCGGGCAAGAGAGAGCGCTCGACGCTCGCGATGATCTGCCCCGAGCTGGTACGGCCAGGCTGCAGGTCGCACGTGACATCCGCTACCCGGCGTCCATTGGCGCGATCGATCGCGGTATACGCGCGGCCTCGCTCGACCACGGCGGCCTCGCGCAAGGGGATCTCTCCACCTTGCGGCGTGCGCACCATGAAGTCCTCCAGGTCGTGCTCGGAGCGGCGTTCGGCCCGCGCGCGCCGCACGAACACGCGGACCTCCTCGCGGCCGCGCTGCTGGCGGAACGCCTCGGCCCCGAAAAACGCGCTGCGCACCTGCCGAGCCAGATCGAGCTGGCGCACACCGAGCGCGCGTGCCTCGGGCCGCAAGCGAAAATCGAGCTGCTCCTTGCCGGGGCTCAATCCCGTATCGATGGCGTAGGCGCCCTCGAAGCTTGCCAGCCCTCGGCCAAGCTCGAAAGCGGCCTGCTCGAGCAGCGCCTGATTGGGATGACTCAGCCGAAAGTGCACGGGGGGATTGCTGCCGGCGCCCGTGCTGAAAGCGAAACGCAGGCTTTCGGCACCGGCAATGTCGCCGAGGCGCTCGCGCCAAGCCTGCGCGATGACTCGGGAGCTCACATCGCGCTGGTCGCCGGGCAACAGGAACAGCCGCACCGTGGCCAGGTGTCCTCCTCCATCGCGTGCGCCCAACGCGCCCACGCCGCCCGCCATGCCCG
>JAKSBK010000170.1 GCA_022361155.1 Pseudomonadota bacterium | reverse complement strand
GGTTCCAGTTTTTGAAAACCCTCCTCATCCACCATCGGTTCAGCGATGGCGGCGATCCGTCCGTCTTCTCCGGTGACCCGGAGATTCATTCCAGGCCGGAAATGCTCGGGTGTTTCCATCACCGCGATTTTAGTCAATGGTTTGCCGTGGGTGATGGAGGCTACATAATCCGGGATGACCTTGACCTCAGGAAGAAAGTCCAGAACGGTTTCTGTTTCCAACAGCTTTTGGGCCAGGGTCCCGTCGTCCTGCGCCTGGCTCAACTCCTCTATGGTCAGTGAGGATTGCACATCAAACTGGCCGACCTGTTCACGGACCAATTGGGACATATGAGCCCCACAACCGAGAGCCTGGCCGATATCATGGCACAGGGTACGGATATACGTTCCTGCGGAGCATTTTACCCTGAATATGACCTGATTGCCCTCTTTTTTGAAGAAATCTATGGAATAAATCTGCAAAGTCACTGGTTTTCTTTCGGTTGTTATGCCGTTTCTCGCTAATTTGTACAGTGGTATCCCGTTTTTTTTCTTGGCAGAGTACATGGGGGGAGTCTGCTGTTGTTCTCCCTGAAAACCGGCCAAAATATCCCGAATCTCCTGCTCGGTGATATGGCTGGCATCTTCTGAGGACAGTACCTTGCCGGTGGCATCCTGCGTATCAGTCGTAATTCCAAGGGTCATCGTGGCCAAATAGACTTTGGGAAGGCTGACCAGAAACTGTATCAAGCGCGTGGATCGATCGAGGCAGATCGGGAGCACTCCTTCGGCTTTAGGATCGAGAGTGCCGATATGGCCCGCTTTTTTGACCTTGAGCGTTCTTTTGACGGATTGCACCATAAAAAAGGAGGAAGGCCCCACAGGTTTGTATAAATTCAAGATATTATTCATGGTTCCATTCACCGATGATTTTAGTGATTTTCTCGACATGGTCGGCCGCTTCATCCAGCTTGAAGTGCAACTCGGGGATATATTTCAGGTATAAATTTTTACCGAGAGAATTCCGGAGATAGCCCTTGGCGCTGTTCAACCCTTCGAGCGACTTTTCCTTTTCTTCTTCACTGCCCATAATACTGACATGCACCTTGGCGTTTTTAAGATTGTCGCTCAATTCAATACGGGTGACCGTCACAAATCCAATTCGGGGATCCTT
>JAKSBK010000169.1 GCA_022361155.1 Pseudomonadota bacterium | reverse complement strand
GATCCATGTTTTTCACCGATCGCGGCGCGTTCACGCTATTCGGTGGTCTCGCCCTATACTCCGACGACTACCCCTACACGGCGGCGAATTCGGACGTGGTCGTCGGGACCATGCCCAACATGATGCCCGATCCCAACAGCGTGGAGCGGCAGACGCAGAGCCGCTTGCGACTGGGGGGTACGCTCGAGTTCGTGTTGGGGCGTAAGATGAACGTATGGGTTCATACAGAGGGCGTGCTCGCCGCCCCCCAAGCGTCTCGCCGCATCTACGGCGACCTTTTTGGTTTGGTGGAACGCGACACCAAGTTCTACTTCCGCTTAGGGATGAGCCACAAGTTCTAAGGGTCCGCGGCCCTAAGGCGGGATTCTCAACGATGTTTCACGTGTGGGATGTCATGGGTCTGCGGCGCAAGCACGTGCCGGTTGGCCCATCGGAACGTCCGTTGATCGGGGCGCCACGGCGTGCCGGCAAGGCTGGACCCGTTTCGGGCGAATCGCAGCCTCAACGCCAGGGGGCGCTGTACGCCTACCAGAGCATGCAGCGCTTTGGGCAGACCTTTGCGCGGGATGTCATGAGCTCGCCGGTCGTAACCGTCAATCCCGCTGCCATGCTGCAGCGGGTGCTGGCCTTGCTGCGTCGGCGGGGACTGCGTCACGTCCCGGTGATGAGCGAGGGTAAGCTCGTAGGCATGCTCTCCGAGCGTGACGCGCTGCGTCACATGGCCATGAGTCGCGATGCGGCCCACCCTGATGCTACTCCCGTCAGCGCCATTATGCGTCAAAATGTGCTGAGCACACACCCCGAAACCCCCTTGCGCCAGGTGGCGCAAGTGATGTTGCAGGAGCGGGCCGGGGCCATGCCGGTCGTCAGTGACATCCCTGAGCTGCTCGGCATCGTTACACGCAGCGATATCTTGCGTTGGGTTGTGGCTCACGCGCCCGTGGAGCTCTGGGCCTAAGGACCCGCCTCGCTCACCAGCCGACCGATGCCTAGCGCGCTGACCGGCTTCTTGATCGATGCCGGGTCGCCGACCAGGACCAGCTGGATCTTGCTCGGCGTGAAATAGCGTCGAGCGGCGCTACGTACGGTTTGAAGGTTCATGTCCCGGTAGGCAGCCAGCATGCGCTGGTATCGGTCGAGAGGCAGGTCGCCGAGGTACAGTCGGGCGGCGGCGGCAGCCAACCCGGCGTTGGTCTCGAACTGGCCCGGGAGCGAACGCATCGTTGCTTCGCGCGCGGCCTGCATCTCGGACTCTGTGATGGGTCGCGACACAAGCGCTTCGAGCTCGTTGAACAGCTCTTTGACCGAAGGCGCGGTGACATCGGCTCGTACCGCAGTCGAGATGACGAGCGGTCCTGTGCCTCGGCGCGCTTCAACCCGGGAGCGCGCGCCGTAGGTGTAGCCCTTGTCCTCCCGCAAGTTCATGTTCAAGCGGCTGCCGAACAGACCTCCGTAGACCGCGTTGGCCAGCCGCAGGGCCCACTCGTCCGGATGTCCCGAAGGCACGGCCGGGCGTCCAGCCACGATCACGCTCTGAGACAGGCCCGTCTTAGGCACCAGGATGATACTGGAGCGCTTGCGGACCGGTGCCCTCTTAGGAGCGCGGACCGCTTTGACTGGATGCCTCCAGTTGGCGAAGTGCTCCTGTGCCAGATTCGTGGCGGTTTCGAGCGAGACGTCGCCAGCGAATACCAGGGCTGTGTTCTTCGGGCCGACATGGCGCTTGTAGAACGCTTTGGCGTCCTGCAGCCGTAGTGCTTTGACGCTGTGGATCGTACCCTTGCCGAGGTGGCCGTACGGATGCGGCCCGCCGAACACGAGCGGCGCAAACGCGAGGTCGGCCAGGTATCGGGGGTGTCCGCTCAGCTGGGCGAGGTTGGCAAGCTGCGACGACTTGCGGCGCTGAAAGTTCGCCTCCCGCATGCGAGGGCGCTGTACGACATCGGCTAGCAGTGCGATCGCGCCCTGCAGATTGCTGCTCAGTACCGCAGCAGAGATCCGGGCGCCATCCGCTCCCGACTTGACCGAGGTTGTGGTACCCAGGTCCGCGAACGCCTCGGCCAGCTCGTCCGCGTTGCGTTCGCCCGCGCCCTCGAGTAGCAGCTCGTAGCTCAAGTCTGCCAGGCCGGCCTTGCTTCTTGGTTCGGCGGCGCTCCCCGCACGCATTACCACGCTCACGGTGACGGTCGGAAGCTGCGGGTTTTCGCTGACCACTACGGTGAGCCCGTTCAGCAACTTCGCCTGGCTGAACTTTGGCGGGACGATGGCAGGCGGCTGTCCCGGAGCCGGTTGCTTCTTTCGCCAGCGTTCCGACTCGGGCACCGATACGGCGGCTGCATGCGCTGCGCCGCCGTTGTCGGACGCGCTGCCCTTGAGGGCCGGGGCCGAGGCTCCCGAGCACGCCGCGATCAGGCTGCTGAGCATGCATCTGCCGGCGCTGCAGAGCATGGCGCGACGTGCGCGAGGCAGTGTCATCAAGATCGGACCGAGAGCTCGAGGATGATCGGAATCGTGGGAGTCTTCGCCGTGACGAGGCGATGTGGTGCATCGTTGAGGAGCGGCGGGAGACCCCACGATTTCGAGGGCCTCGGGAGCGACGGGAGTATTTTGACGACACTCCCTGGCCGCAGGTGACCACGCGCTCGGCATGTCAGTGGTCCCCGGGGGGCGACGGGG
>JAKSBK010000168.1 GCA_022361155.1 Pseudomonadota bacterium | reverse complement strand
TCCTGGTTGGTTGGGGCCTGCAGTGGGGCTCGCTGGCAAGGCGGACCGACGAAGACTGCGGTTCATTTCGATGCGGTGCAGCGCATATTCGAGGAGGTCCCAACGCCGCCAGCGGGCGCCAGGGCTGGGGCCAAACGATCACGATTCCTGTGGCGAGGCACTAGCCACCACGTAGTAGTACCGGCTTGTGTACCGGACCGTCTTGACGACTCGATAGTGGTGTCTGAACCAGCCGCTGGCGGCCAATCGAGACTCCACAGGCGCCGCTCCGGGCAACGATAGCAGGCGGCCATCGGGGGCGACCCGGGGTCTCGAGGTCGAATGCAGCACGACAACGTCGGGGTCTCGCTGCTGCAGGTATCCGACGTCGACGCGCTTGGAGAGGTGCCCACCGGGGCTGTGTGCGACGATGGGATCGGTCAGGCCGCCGAGATCGACGACCTCGATCCCGCTGGCGTAGCTCAAATAGCCCGCGTCCACCAAGGCCATGGTAGCCGCATTGTCTCGTAGCCAAAGGGCCAGAGGCCGTGCGACCGCCTCGCGTGTTTGCCCTGCCCGCCGGGCCTCAGGCAGCTGCAGCGACAGCTGCAGCGCGGGTAGCGCCAACGCGAGCAACAACATCGCCCTGCAGCTCCAATCACGCGTATCCGCGCCCCGAGCGCCCAACAGCGCGTACGCCGGCAGCAGGGGTGCGATCAGACGCTGGCCCGGCATCCAATCGCCACCCAGCAGGCCTATTGTGATCAGCTGAACCGCGATGGCCAATGCAAGTCCCCTCGAGAACGATGAAGTGGCGCCCGCCCGCCACGTCAAGCCCACACCACCGACTCCTGTGGTTAGCAGCAGCCCTAGCGTCACGTAGCGCAAGCCGCTCCCTAGCGTGCCCCCCTTGGCGTGGAAGCTCAGCGGAAGCGCCTCGCCGAACAGGAACAGCCGAAACGCCAGCAGCACGCACACACCGCCGAGCGCCACAAGCGTAGCCCGCACGCCGGCTGCGAGGTCACGCCTCGTGAGCACAAGCAGAATGACAAGCCCTGCCGGGCCCAACTCAGGACGCAGCCACGCTAGCGCTGCGAGCCACAGGCCTGCGAGCCAGCTGGCGCGACGGGCGACCAGCGCCAACGCCGCACAGGAAAAAAGCAGCACGGCCAGGCCCGTCTCCAAACCCGCAACCGACCAGATCCCCAGAGAGGATTGGCAGCCCACCAGCGCGGCGGCGACCCATCCGGAACAGCCGAGCATTTCCGCTCTGCGAACGACAAGGGCGGCGGCGCCGCCGGCGCACACCAGACCCAGACCCTTCGCGACGACAACGGGATCCGCTCCCATTTCGATCGCAGCAAGCTGCGGCAGGAGCCACAATGGCCCGGTGACCCCGTCGCTTGCTGACTGGCCGCTGAACGTGTAGCCCAACCCCGCAGCAATGCGTTGCGCGTAGCGGGCGCTGATAAAAGCATCGTCGACCGTATAGGGCCACGCGACGGCCCCTGTGCCGGTTACGGCAGCGGCCGCAGCCCAGGACCATGAGAAGCGAAGCCACGATAGCCGCTTCATGCCTTTCCGATCGTAGCGCAGGCCCACGACTGTGCCGCTACGCGCTGCTTGCGTGCTGCTTTGCAAGCTCCACGTCCGCCTGCACGGCAATGGGCAACCCGGCACGTCGCCATGGCAGCACGGAAAGCGAGCGCTGCGCAGGGACGAACGTGGTGCTCTTCACGGTATCGAGCAATCTTCCCATCGAGCTCGCGCCGCGGCTCCTCGCCGATAATCCTGAGCTCGATCTGGACTACGCTGATGCGATCCTGACTCGAGAACGTGGGGTTCTGAGCTTGGTCAGCGTGAGGATCGCAAGCCTGAGCGCCAGGCCCCCGGCCACGCTCAGGCTGAGCACACGCATGACGCTGCGAGACGGCCGCGCCATCACCCGCCGCTGGCACGCGCCGCTCCGGCGCAGGCTGCGTGCCGCTTTCGTGGTCGATTCCCTGCCGCGCTACGTGAACACGTGCGCCCAGCCTTGACACAACACCCCGGTGCAGCACAAAGGACGTCACCGTGTCCAGCGACTCGTCTCAGGAACCCCCCAGCCCCTACGCGGGTGGATCGCTCGCTCCGCGCCAAGTGGCTTCGGCCGCTAGCCTGTATGCGCTCATGGCCTTGTTGTCCATCTTGTGGGGATGGCAGCAGGGCCGTCCCAACCTCTTACACCACCCGACCCCGGCGTTCACCCTCAGCGACTCCGTAGGAATCGCGGCGTCGCTCCTTGCCGCGATCACCTTGACCGGGATAACGATTCTGGGCAACGCTTGGTTTGCTCGTTTCACGAAATGGGGCGCACGGCTTCAACGAGAGTTCCGCCACCTCATTGGCCCCCTGGCCCGGAGCCATGTGTCGCTTCTGGCTATCACGTCCGCAGTAGGCGAGGAGCTGCTGTTTCGCGGTGCCATGCAACCGGTGCTCGGTCTGTGGCTCACGTCTGCGCTGTTCGGCGTCCTGCACGGAGGCCTGTCGCGACGCCTTTGGCCATGGGCCGTATGGGCCGGTGCCATGGGCCTGGTGCTCGGGGCCATGTACGAGGCGCTGGGCACGCTGATCGCCCCGCTGTTGGCCCATGCGAGCATCAATTACGCCAGTATGAGGAAGCTCCAAAGCACCTATACGCGTCGTTAGGGGTGGGCAAAAGTACGTGATCTATCTACTTGTAGTTGAGTGTCGTGACGATGAGTTCCAATTGCTTGACGCCCTACCAGGTGCCTCGTAGGCTGCTTTTTGGAGTGCTTCTTTTTTGCACCGCTTAGGCGCCAGGTGACGGAGTCTTCCGACCAAGACATCAAGACCCGTGTTACCACGCTCGATGAGCTACGGTTCTCGCAAAGCAAGGGCGATGACTGGCTGGTGGTGATCTATTCGCCCAAGCGGCGCGAGCTCGGCAAGCGTTACTTGCTACGCAAGGGCCACACCGCAATCGGGCGCGAACAGGACAACGATATCGTTCTCGAAAACGACAGCGTGTCGCGCCGACATTGTCGCATTGAGCGCGATGGTGAAACGCTGGTTCTACTCGATCTGCAGTCGACCAACGGTACCTTCGTCAACGATGACACCGAACCGATTGCTAGAATCGAGTTGAAGCGTGGCGATCAGGTGAAGATCGGAAACACCATCTTCAAGTATCTGTGCGGTTCCGATGTAGAGTCTCAGTATCATGAAACCATCTACCGCATGACGATCACCGACGGTCTCACCACCGTGCACAACAAGCGCTTTCTGTCCGAGGTCCTCGAACGCGAGATACCTCGAGCTCACCGGCACGGCCGGCAACTGTCGCTGCTGATGATCGATATCGATCACTTCAAGGAGATCAACGATACCTACGGCCATCTGGCGGGCGACGCCGTGCTCAGGGATCTGGCGCTGTTGATCAAGGGCCGCTTACGACCGGACGATGTCTTGGGTCGTTACGGTGGTGAAGAATTCGCCGCCGTCCTGCCGGAGACGGGAGCCGACGGTGCGGGTCGCATCAGTGAAGAGCTGCGTCGTATGGTCGAGGAACACAGCTTTACGCAGGACCGGGAAGAGATCTCGGTGACGGTCTCCATCGGCGTCGCGCAACTGCGCAAGGGGTGGCAGGGCGAGCAGCTGTTCCGTGCAGCCGACGAAATGCTGTACGCCGCCAAACGCGAGGGCCGCAACCGTGTGCGTTCCGCAGCCACCCGCTCGAGCTAGAACTCGCGGCGGATGCGCAAGAGCTCCGACAAATCGTAGCGCAATCTGAGCGCCGCGAGCTCCGGATCGAGCAGCAGGTCCTCGTCGCGCACCGAACCCTGGCGGTACTGTTCGCGCAACTCTTTCCACCAGCGCTCCATATCGGAGTGGCCGGGAGGAATGCTCGGGCGAATGGCCCGAGGCTCGGGAAGCGTCTCCATGCTAAACACCGCCTTGCGCACCGCGGTGATCTGGGTGCGGTCCTCCTCGCCAGCGGCTTGCCGTGCCAGCTGATCAAACACCATCAACCAATCATCCCGCTGCGGCGAGGCGGCTGCTATCCTCGCAATGACATCCGAGACCCGACACGGCGTGGTTTCGCGATCACGCCAGCGCGGTTGCGGAGCAGGCGCCGCCAGACGAGCCGCGGACTCCAGCGCCTCCGCCTCACGGCCCAGCAGCACCGCAAGCTTCAGGGCCTCCCAATCGCACCAAGGCAAGCAGGGCACGCAGCGCGCCGCCTCGAGATAGCTCCCCATCGCGCGCTCGGGCTCCCCTGCTCGCCGCAGCGCGTGGGCCACAGTGGCGTGCGCCGTGGCCACGTCAGGCTCGATTTGGGCGTGCCGCTCACCTTGCTTCAGATACCTGTGCAGGCCGAACGGCTCACCGTAGTCCGGCGCGGACCACTCGCTGACGCAGTGGCGACACCAACCGTCGAACGTGCGATACACCAGCCGCACGTCGCCGGTAGCGAGGTAGTAGTCCACGATCGGCCAGGTATCGGCCACAGGGCCCCCGCTGCGATCAAAGGCGAGCAACCCCCCGTCCTCGTTGCGGTAAAAGGGCAGAAGCAGATTCGGATCATCGGGCGAGGTCCTGAAGTGCTTTGCCAGGGTGGCCAGCGCATGAGCAATGTTTGGCCACAGTCGGGGACCCGCACTGAGCAGCTGGCCACTCGGCAGCAGGCCGCCATCAAAGCGAAGCAGTACCTGCCGCAGGTCGTCCGGGAAAGGCGATCCCACGCCGTGCTCCACAACTTGCAGCTCCGCGGCCAGTGCCGGGGCATTGGTCCACAGTCCTGGGAAGCGCGGGTGGTCTTCGAGCCATCGTAGGAAGTCGCCAACACCCTGGTGCATGGATGGGCCAGAGGGTAGCATCGAAGCTCGCTGCGCCCCCCAACTTTCTGGCGAACGCGGGCGGATGCGCCTACCTTTGAGCCATCCGATGCTTCTGCGTTGCGCTCCCCAAGTCTTGTTCCTGCTGCTCGCGAGTGTCACGGCCACCGCCAGCGGATACCAGGGGGACGCGGACGAACGGCAGCCACCGGCGACTTCCGCGAACACCGGCGCTCCGGAGCTCTTGAACCCAAGTCCTGACGTGCTGCTGCGGTCCATTCAGCAAGCGGTGGTTCGACTGGGAGTCGCACCGGCGGCACTCAGCTCGGATGCGCCCGATGGCTCCGTCCCTGCGCCGACGAAACCTCTACGGCTTGGGTGGGTGAGGGGCCTGGCGCGACCCGACCTGCCGGCGCGCTGGGATGACCGCGTGATACAGTATTTATATCATTTTCGCCACGATGCACGGGGGCGACTCAACGTTAGGAGCTGGCTGAAGCGCGCGCAGCGCTACAGCTCGATGATACGCAGGGTCATGCGTGAACATGGCTTGCCAGAAGACCTCATGTACGTGGCCATGGTCGAGAGCGGCTTCGAGCCGCTGGCACGCTCGGCCGCAGGAGCGGTTGGCATGTGGCAGTTCATGGCGCCGACGGCGCGCGAGTACGGCCTGCGAAAGGACCGCTGGGTCGACCAGCGCTTGGACCCCGAACGCGCCACGGAGGCTGCCGCACGCTATCTCGCCGAATTGCACGCGCGGGTAGGCTCGTGGGAGCTCGCCCTGGCGGCCTACAACATGGGCTACAGTGCCTTGCACCGCGCCATCCGCAAGTACAACTCGAACGACTTTTGGCTGCTGACTCGAATGGAGGCGGGACTCCCGGTGGAGAGCGCTGCCTACGTCGCCAAGGTCGTGGCGTGTGCCATCGTGGGAAGAAACCGCAAGGCATTTGGCGTCGACGCAGTCCGGCCGGCCTCGATCCCGCGGCTGGCCATCGTCGAGGTGCCTGGCGGACGAAGCCTTGCCCCACTGGCCCGAGCCGCCGGAATGGACCTGACAGCGCTGCTGCGCCTGAACCGCGAGCTAGTGCGTGGCCGCATACCGCCGGAGGCACGAACCTATGCGCTCCGGATACCCGCCGATCGAGTGGCACGTTTCCGCAAGGCTCGGGCCCGCCGGGGCCCGCACACCGCATCGCATGCCACCCACGTGATGCGCTTCGGTGAGTCGCTTGCCGACGTCGCGTACCGCTACCGCACGAGCCAGGGAGCGCTGCGGAAACTCAACGGTCTCGAGGAGGTCGACCGTATCGGTCCGGGTTTTACGCTGCTCGTACCAGACGTAAAACCAAGGGCGGCCAAGAGCCGCGAGCGTCCGATCGCCGCCGTGCCGGCGCAGCAGTTCCGCTACCCCAACCGGCGCCACGTGTTCTACCAGGTGCAGTCGGGTGACCGCTGCGAGCGCATCGCCTCCTTCTTTGGCGTAACCGTAGACGAGCTGCTGCGTTGGAACGCCATCGACCCTTCAGCGGCTCTGCACAAGGGCATGGTAATCCAGTTGTTCGTTCCGCGCTCGGTGGATCTCGGGCTTGCCGTCGTACACGAGCCCTCGAAGGTGATCCGCATGGTCTTGGGAAGCGACGAGTTTTTCGATTACCACGAGGCACAGCGCGGCCGGGTGCGCATGCGCTACCTGGTCAAGGAAGGCGACACCTTTGGGGCCGTAGCGCGCCGCTTCGACCTGTCGCCCGGATCCCTGGCGCGCATCAACCGCATGAGTCGGCGCACGAAGCTCGAGACCAACCAAGAACTGATCGTCTACCTGCCGAAGGAGCTCGCTTCCCAGCTCGCCGTGGCCAAGCGCGACCAGCGTGAGTCCGCCACCACGAGCGAGAAGGTTGCCAGCACCGCCAAGGCAGTCCGGCGCTGATGGTTCCCATCGCAAGCGCGCTCGAGACGGTCATGACCGCCTGCTCGACACGCGGCATCGTGCGCGTACCCCTGCTCGACGCGCTGGGCCGGGTGCTCGCCGAAGACGTCGCCTCGACATGCGATTTGCCCCCATTCGACAACAGCGCAATGGACGGCTTTGCACTGCGAGCTGCAGACGCTGCCGAGCCTGGTTCGATTCTGCCGGTGTCGGGTGAGAGCCGCGCCGGTGGTCCGGAGCCCGCGCCTCTGAGCCCCAAGACGGCCCGGCGCATCTTCACCGGAGCGCCGCTGCCCGCAGGAGCCGACAGCGTCGTGATGCAGGAGCACACCGAATCGGTTGGAGACGGTGTACGTCTCCTGCAAGCCGTTCGGTTCGGGGCCAACGTGCGGGCCCGAGGCAGCGATCTCGTCCGGCACGAGCGCGCCGTGGCGGCAGGTCAGGTGCTAGGGCCCGGCGAACTAGGCATGTTGTCGGCGCAAGACCGCGCGGTGATCAGCGTGTATCGGCGCCCGCGCGTCGCCATTGTCACGACAGGTGACGAGCTCCGCGATCTCGGCGCTGCGGGCACGCCCACTTCCATCGTAAACAGCAACGCCTATTCGCTCGCAGCACAAGTGCGCGAAGCAGGCGGCGTCGCGCAAGTACTGCCCTCGGTGACAGACAACCTGTCCAGCGTGCTCGAGGCGGTTCGCGCCGGCCTCGAGCTCGATGTCTTGATCACCTCCGGTGGGGCTTCTGTCGGTCAGTACGATATCGTTAGGGAGGCCTTGTGCCGGGCCAACATAACCATCCGCTTCCACAAGGTGGCGATGAAGCCAGGCAAGCCCGTGATATTCGGCCTGGCATCCAAGACCCTGGTGTTTGGTTTGCCCGGAAACCCCGTGAGCTCGCTGGTAGCTTTCGAGATCTTCGTGCGACCCGCACTGCGCCGCATCCTGGGCGACCGTACACCTTATCGCGTGACCTCGCTGGCACGCGTCACCGGGAGCTACCAACGCTCGCGAGGGCGCACCGAGCTCGCGCGTGCAGCGCTACGCCACAGAGACGGCACGCTCGAGGCCACCCTGCACTGCAAGCAGGGATCGGGCTCGTTGGCTTCCTTGGTCGCGCTGGACGGCCTCGTCATCATCCCGCCGGAGCTGACTTCGCTCGAAGCAGGCACGACGCTGCCCGCCTTGCTGCTGCGAAGCAGCGGAGCAAGCGACCCGCCACCTTTCTAGCCAGCATCGGTGCAACCGTTCAGGCCCAGGAAGTTGGGGTTTTCGGGCGTTTTTCTGGGCGAGTGCGCCCGCAAGACCGCACCGCATGCCCAGGCTCATGCTCGCAAGCATGAGCCTTCCGCCCCACGCCGGGCATAAAGAAGGCAGGATGACCTGACCGCCCGAGCGAAGGCGAGGCTGGATGGAGCAATCAGCATCCAAGACGATCATTGTGACCCTGTTGTGGGGCATAGCTTCGCCGGCAGCCGCGGAGATCGTAGGCGGCGATCCCGTGCCGGTTTGTGGCTTCCCCACCGTCGTCGACGTAGACCGGGGTTGCACGGGCACGCTGGTGCACCCCAGGGTGATCTCAACCGCCCAACATTGTGGCAAACCGACTGCGGTCGGTTTTGGCCAGACCCGCGCCGGGGCACCGCATAGCGTCCGCGTCGGCCGCTGCGTGGGCACGGGTAGCAGCGACTCGCAGCTGTGCGAGTTGATGCGAGAGGTCACAGAGATTCCTGTCACACCCGTCTTGTTCGGCTGCGAAGTCGACCGTTACCTGAAGGTCGATCAACCCGTCGTCATCGCAGGCTTTGGCAACACCTCCAATCTGAGCGGTGGGGGAACCAAGCGCTGGGCCAATCAGCGCATCACGACAGTGGAAGCCAAGCGCATCATTGTTGGCGACGCCGGCGTACCGCCCTCACCGTGTCGAGGGGATTCCGGGGGTCCGGTGTTCACAAGGGTGGAGGACGGGACATGGCGCGTGCTTGGCACGCTCACCGGTGGCACCACGGGCATCCCTTGCAACTCGGCTGCGGACTTCAAGCGCATTGACGCGGTGGTCGCCAACTTCGAGCAGGACACAGGAATCGACATCACGCCTTGCTTTGACGCGCAGAGCGGCCAGTGGAGCCCGACCAAGGACTGCGGCGGCTTCTTTGCCGGCAGCGACAAGGGCATGGGCACGTGGAGCAACTGGTGCCAAAACACAGCTCGCGGCGGCCCGAGCAGCATCTGCGGAGCGCCCTTTGGGGGCCCCGGCGTTGCGGGCCAGGGCGGCGCGGGCACACAGGGCGGCGCGGGTATCGGCGGTATGGGCGCGGCGGGCTACGACGGCACGCCAGGCGTGGCGGGCTTGGGCGGGGGCAACACCACGGGCGCCGCAGGGATGGCCGGTACTGGGACGCTTGCAGGCATGGGTGCGCCCGCGGGGACGTCCGCGGCCGCCGGCTCGCCTGTACCCGCTGCAATGGCGGGCACCATGGGTACGATGCCCGGCGCGACAGGCGGCGGGATACCGGCACCTGCACCCCAGCTGCCGCCGACGGCCGGACCCAGGCCGGCCGCCACGGCGCCGGACGGCGGCTGCTCGTGTAGCTTGGCGGCGCGGGCGTCGAGCGCGCCGGGCGCGTGGTCGCTTGCGGTGGCGCTCGCGTTCCTCGCGACGCGCTCAAGGCGGCGCCGCACCCGGGTTGCCGCGCGAGGCCAAGGGACGATGACAGAATAACGCGATCGGTTGCGGCCGTGCACGGCGGCACGCTCGCGCCCTGCTCGCGCCCGCAGCCGCAGCGCTTGTTTGACCCTTCGCCTAAAGACGGCGATCGGCGTGCACGACAATCCCCTGCTCGTCGGCTAGCAGCACGGTACGGTCGAGCAGGATGGCCCCCTGAGGTTGTGACATCTCCACTGGGATCGCCACGGTAGCGGGGTTCCATCCGCCTACCAGGTCCACGACCTCCGCTGTTTGGCTGCTGCCCGACAGGCCGAACCCACCCGCGACCAGCACGATATCCCGGTCCAGCTTCACCACGGCTGCGCCGGCGCGCGCCGGCTCGATGGTGGACGGCTCGATGCCCGTGGCCCGCTCTTCGAGCCGATCTCTGCCCAACTCGAAAAGCCAGAGTCTGGAGGCGAACTTCTCGCATGGCTGACGCCTCCGGTCGAGGTAGCGCCCCTCGCTGAAGAAGCAGTCGATGCGTTTCTGACCTCCCGCCACGAGCACGTGGGCCCTGGAGGGCGACACCACCGCGGGTGCCAGCAAGCCGCGGAAGTGAGGGTCCGGAGGGACCTGTAGCTCAGTCAAGTTGACCCACTGTTGCTGCAGGGGCTGCTCTCGCGGATCGGTCCGTGCGCCCGGATGGGGGCTCGGATCAAAGCTGACCAAGTAGGGGCTCATTCGCTCCGACGCGGGCAGGCCCGGCAGGATGTCCGCTCGCGTACCCGTATAGCCGCCCACCAGGACCACCCGTTCCACGGGTTCGGCTCCGGGCACCGTTTCTGGATCCACCCACAAACCCACCCCGGTGGCGTCGCTCAACGGCCAACGCAGCCGGCCCAACGGTTGAGTAGTGAGCTCCTGACCATGCAGTTCGAGCCGCGTCACGGTAGCAGCTGCCGCCAACGCGGCCACCGGGCCTGCCAGACCGACCGAGCGCTGGTCCGGCATGCCCCCCACCACGACTGCGGAACGGCCAGACGGCAGGGCCACCAAGGCAGCGCCCCGAGCGTGGGTCGCAGGCAGCGTGACTGGTGGACCGACCTGGCGTGCGTCCTGGTCATAAGCCCGCGCCAGGGCGGCGTCCGAATGCGGATCGGGATGGACCGCCAGCAGATAGGCCTCCCGGATCCGCACGTCGTCCCGGGGTTGCGGCACGAGTGCGGTCCAGGTAGCTCCCTGCAGTGCGGGATCGGCTGGTAGAGCCTCGGTCAGCAGCGCGGCCCCGGTGACAGCCCCGTGAGCCTGATACCGCCACAGCGCGCCCTCAGCGGTTGCGATAAGCGCCCCGTCCTGCGTGGCGATCATGCCCTGCACCTGGGCGCCAAGGGGCTGGCGGCCAACCGGCAGGGCATACAGACCCTCTGGGATCACCAAGACATGGGGAGCGATCGTGGCAACGCCGTCGTTTACGTCGAACGGGAACGAGCGCCCGGTGGCTCGGAGCTCACCGTCCTTGAAGACTTCCACTCGCAGCGAATGGCCAAGCAAGGAGCCCTTGAAGGGTCCGAGCCCAAAGCTCGTCGCCGAAGAGGGAAACTCCTCGCAGTGCGGCTTCACACAGTCGTCGCTCGCCACGCCGATGGGCATCACAGCCAGACCGCGGTGCTCGAGTCGCACCCGCACCGTGTCGCTATTGCTCGGATCGAACGGGTCACGATCCGGAGCGTGGGGATCGACCGCAGTCACGATCCGGAAAGCCACGAATACCCCTTCTTGCGACCCGCAGCCATGGTTGACCATGACCGGCAGGCCGAGGAGCAGCGCGCGCGACGCTGCCACCCTCAACCCCCGTAGCACGCGGTTGGCCCTGTGGTGTAACCCGAACAAGTATCCTCAAGAATACGCTGCTCCCCATGGGAAGACCACTGCGCAGTGGCCCATGGCTCCATCAGGGTCCTGGCCTCGACCCGCCGATACAGGTCGCAGAACTCGCTCACGAACGAACGTCGCAAGCAGGATCCGGTGACCCGGCTTGAAGGCGACCTGACCCGCTTTGAGGCTTGGCCTCTTTCGCGTCCCTAAACGACGGCGCCGACCCGGGTTCCGGATCGGCGCGGCCACATAGTAGTTGCGGGGGCCGGATTTGCGACCCGCCTTGAAGGCGACCTGACCCGCTTTGCGACCCGCCTTGAAGGCGACCTGACCCGCTTTGAGGCTTGGCCTCTTTCGCGTCCCTAAACGACGGCGCCGACCCGGGTTCCGGATCGGCGCGGCCACATAGTAGTTGCGGGGGCCGGATTTGAACCGACGACCTTCGGGTTATGAGCCCGACGAGCTACCAGGCTGCTCCACCCCGCGGCAGACCGGGCAGTTTAGTCAGGGACCCGGCGCTGTCAACGTCGTGGTGGTCGCTTGCGGTTGCGTGGGCCAGGAGCGGACGCGCTTTGAACCCGGCGCCTGCGGCGTGGCTCGGAGGGCAGCTCGACTGAGGACGTCTCTCGACGGCCGTGTTGTTTCGAAGCGGGACGTGGGCGCTGGGTTGCTGAGGGGGAGCTCGTCTCGACGTCGCTTGCAGTCCTCGCCTGTCTTGTCTTGGCCCTGCGGCTTGGATTCAAATAGTCGCGCTTGAGGCGATCGAGCTCCTTGCCGGACAGGGGTCGGTGCTGGCCGGGTCGCAGGCCTTCGACCGTGATACCGGCGAACTCGGTGCGCGATAGACGCACGACGCGCTGGCCTGCGGCTTCGACCATGCGGTGTATCTGGCGGTTCTTTCCCTCCCGCAAGGTGAGCTGCAGCCAGGTGCTGTCGCGCTCCTCGCGAAGCACGTAGACGTCGGCCTTGCGGGTCTTGTAGCCGTCGTCGAGCACGATGCCGTTGCTGAGCAGTGCCAGGGTCCGTTCGTCCACCGCGCCACGCACTTTGGCCACGTAGGTCTTGGGCACGGCTCGGCGTGGGTGAAGCAGGGCCTGTGCCAGCTCGCCGTCGTTGGTAAGCAGCAGGGCGCCGCTCGTGTGGTAGTCGAGACGGCCGACCGGAAAGACGCGTTCCCGGATCCCCCGGAGCAGGTCGGCGATGCTCTCGCGACCCTCGGGGTCGTCCAGCGTGGCGACCACGGCGCGCGGCTTGTTGAGCACGTAGTAGATGGGCTTGCCGGCGGTCAGCCGCCTCCCATCGAGCTCCACACGATCGCTCTGCAGGTCGGCCTTCGCGCCTAGTTCGCGCACCACCCGGCCGTTGACCCGTACACGACCCGCGACAACAAGGTCTTCGCAGGCGCGCCGAGAAGCCACGCCCGCTCGCGCGAGCAGTTTCTGGAGGCGTTCCGCGGCCACAGCGCCGCTTCAGTCCCCTGACCGCTGGTCATGGAGCCCTCCCGCTGGCCTGCGGCACCGGTGGCGGCGTCGATCGCGTTCGCTGATTCGTCGGGCCGGCAGGTGAACGCCTCTCTACCCTTCCGCCTTGCCGGCGGCCGTTTGGGAGGCCTCAGAGCCCTCGGTGCCCTCGCCCTCCCCTCGAGCCTCCCTGGGCTCGTCCTGCTGCAGCTCCTCCTGCCGCTTCTTGGCCGAGCGCAATGTATCATCGCGATCCCAGCGATCGACCTTGCCGTCGCCGTCCAGGTCGGTGCCCATCCGGATGGTGCGACCCTCTTCGTAGTACTCCCAGCGGTCGGGACGCCAGGTGCGGGCCGTGCTGCGACCTTTCAGGTCCCTCTCGCCACGTAACGCTTCGCCGTCATCATAGAAGACTTTGGTGTCTATCACTCCGTTGCCATCGCCGTCGATCTCCTTGCGCACGACTTGGCCTTCCTGGCACACCGTGATCTGATCCATCTTGCCGTCGAAGTTGCGGTCCGACTCTTCTCGCAACGGTCGCCCCTCGTCGTCGTAAAAACGCAACACGTCTTTGACGCCATCGGCGTTGAGGTCGCTCTCGCGGCACACGAGCACAAGCCGTGTCAGGGGTGGGGTGCCCAGGCGCTTGAATACCTTGCGCACGTCGGGCACATCATCTCCCGATGTGTCGTACTCGCTGGCCTCCATGGCGGCGCCCTGTGCGTCGCAGAGCCTGCGCCGCTCGGACTCGGTCGACCCCTGAGTCGTTCCTGCCACAGGTATCGCCCGCCCGCGCGACACGACCTTGCGCTTCTCGGGCTTGGTGTCCGCCTGGACACCCGCCCCCGCAGCGCCCCCACCGCATGCGGCGAGCGCGATAGCTAGGGCGCAAAGGCGTCCGAACAACATGGCGCTGCCAGATCGGCTTCGAGGCGCACAAAGCGCGAGGCGGGCCGTGCGCGCTCTCATGCAGGCTCCCTGGGGGTCTCGGGAGAAGTTGTCGGCGCGGGCGCGCCGTCCTGCGGCGAAGCCGGCGGTTGCGGCGAAGCCGGCGGTTGCGGCGAAGCGGCCGGTGCGGGCGGCGATTGGGGCGCTTGGACGGCCGCGGACGCACGTGGAGGCCGCGCCTGCTCGGACTTCCTCGTGGTCGTGGGCAGCGCAACGCCGGTGCAAGAAAGCGGCTTGAGCGCCTCCTCGTCGGAGCTCACGCCGAGTTTCTCATCGCGATCCGGTCGGCCGTCGCCATCGGTGTCCCGCTGAGTCTGCACGCGCACGCCCTGCCTGAACAACTCCCAGCGCTCTGGTCGCCCATCGTTGTTGTCATCGAAGCTCGCTTGCGCGAGCACACCGCCACGATAGCTCTCCCACGTGTCAGCGCGGCCGGTACCGTGACGATCCCGTTCCAGTCGCCCTACGTAGGGGCCTTGGCACCACACCCACGTGTCCACCAGCTGGTCGAAATTCGTGTCGAACTCTTTGCGTACCAGTTTTCCATGCTGATGGAACGAAGCCTGGTCGACGCGACCGTCAAAATCGAAGTCCAGCTGCTCGCGCTCAACCGTTCCGTCGCCTGCAAAGAAGCGCGTAATGTCAGGACGGCCATCGTGGTTGATGTCGATCTCGCTGCAGTGCGGGCGCCTGCCCCGAAACACGCGGCGGATGTCGGGTTGACCGTCGGAGTTCACGTCGATTGCCTCGTCTCGATCGCCGCGACAGCGGTCGCGCGCAAGCCGTGTGGACTCGCGAGCCTGCGACTTGCCAGCCGCTTCGTCACCAAGCCCCGCGCTGGTGCTGGCTCCACCGCAGGCAAACGGCCCTGCAGCGAGCAAAAACGGGAGGCCCCCCAACCAAGCTGGTCGCATGATCTGCCCTGTCCTTGTGCGAATCCTGGACATTTACCCAAACCCTAGAATACTTGCAGCCCGCGACTGCCCGCAAGCTGGATGAGCGGCGGCCGGGCATGGCATGGCCCATCTGATTGAATTTGCTTGTCTTTTGCGGTGCGATGGACTCGGCGGGTGGCGGGTGGGGGCGATTGACAATATATGTTGTGACATGTACCTTCACAGCCATCCACAGAACGCTGCGAGAAAATGGCGTGCTCACATGGCGCGTAAGAAAATCTCAACAACAATCTACATCACCGCCGAGCAGAACGAGCAGCTCAAGCTGCTTCACGAGCGCACCAAGGTCCCGGTCGCAGTCTACATACGCGAGGGCATCGACCTGGTGCTCAAGCTCCATGAGCACCAGCTCCCAGGGCAGTTGTCGCTGGAGCCGGAGAAGTAGCTCCGACCAATCAAGACCCCCGTGGCGAGGTACTAGAGGTTTCGGCACGCTGACAAGCTGAAGGATGTCGATCATCCTTCGGCTCTCGGTCCAAGTTGCCGCAACGCGCGTCTGCGGCTCCGCGGGTACGCCCCGGGGGTCGCGCTCGACGCCAACCTCAGGCAAGCAGACGCGCTCATGACCATCGATCCTTCACACATCCGCAACTTCTCGATCATCGCTCACATCGACCATGGCAAGAGCACGCTGGCCGACCGTATCCTGGAACTCACCGGGGCCCTGAGCGAACGCCAGCGGACCGATCAGTTCCTCGACAAGATGGAGCTCGAGCGCGAGCGCGGCATTACCATCAAGGCTCAGGCCGTGCGCCTCGCCTATCGGGACCGCGCAGGCCAGCACTACCAGCTCAACCTGATCGATACGCCGGGTCACGTCGATTTCAGCTACGAAGTGTCCCGCTCGCTGGCTGCCTGCGAGGGGGCGCTGCTGGTAGTGGACGCGAGCCAGGGCGTCGAAGCGCAGACGCTCGCGAACGTGTACCTCGCGCTGCAGAACGAACTTACGATCATCCCTGTATTCAACAAGATCGACCTGCCCAGCGCGGATGTGGAGCGTACTCGACGCGAGGTGGAAGATGTCGTGGGGCTGGACTGCGGCGACGCCATCGCGGCCAGCGCCAAAGACGGCACCGGAATAGACGAGATCCTCGAGGCAGTGGTGCGTCGCGTCCCCCCTCCCCGCGGACACGCACACGACCCCCTCAGGGCCCTCGTCATCGACAGCTGGTACGACAGCTACCGGGGCGCCGTGGTCTTGGTGCGCGTCGTCGACGGGACCCTCAAAAAGGGCGAGAAGATCCGGATGATCGCTGCCCGGGCCGACTACGAGGTCAACGAGATCGGGGTATTCGCGCCCTTCCCCAAGGCCGCAACGCACCTGGGTCCCGGCGAGGTCGGCTTCTTCGCCGCCAGCATCAAGTCGGTCCACGACACCCGCATCGGGGACACCATCACGCACGCTCGAAGACCTGCGGCCGAAGCGCTGGCAGGCTTCGAGGAGGTCAAGCCCATGGTGTTCGCGGGGATCTTCCCGACCGACAGCGACCAATACGGCGACCTCCGGGACGCGCTGGAGCGCCTTCACCTCAACGACAGCGCTTTCCAATACGAGCCGGACAGCTCCACCGCGTTGGGATTGGGATTCCGCTGCGGGTTCCTGGGACTGCTGCACATGGACGTCGTGCAGGAACGGCTGGAGCGCGAGTACCAGCTCGAGCTCGTGACAACCGCTCCCAGCGTGGTCTATCAGGTCACGACCAACGATGGGCGCGAGCTACGGATCGAGAACCCTTCACGCCTGCCAACCGGCGACAAGATCGCATCTATCGAGGAACCTTACTTCAAGGTATCGATCCTCGTCCCCGCCAAGTACGTGGGAGCTGTACTGAAGCTCTGCGAGGAGCGGCGGGGAGAGCAGAAGGGAATCCAGTACACCTCGCAGAACCGGGTCATGATCGTCTACGACCTGCCGCTCGCCGAGGTGCTGTTCGATTTTTACGATCGGCTCAAGTCGGCCACCCGCGGGTACGCGTCGATGGACTACGAGCTCGTCGGGTACCGGCACAACCCGCTCGTGCGCCTCGATCTGCTCATCAACGGTGAAGCAGTGGACGCCCTGAGCGCCATTGTTCACAAGGACCGTGCCTACGCCCTCGGCCGCCAGCTGACCGCCAAGCTACGAGAAATCGTGCCTCGCCAGCAGTTCGAGGTCGCCATTCAGGCCGCCATCGGTTCGCGCGTGATCGCACGCGAAACCGTCAACGCGATGCGCAAGGACGTGACTGCGAAATGCTACGGCGGAGACGTCACGCGCAAGCGCAAGTTGCTCGAGAAGCAGAAGCTAGGCAAGAAGCGAATGAAGAACGTGGGTCGCATAGAGATCCCTCAGGAGGCCTTCCACGCGATCTTGAAGGTAGATTGACCATGCTATTGCGTGCTCGGGCCCCGAGGGCCCGCGGAAGAGTGACTCGGGTGTTTCGGTGAGGACTGGGCGCCGCTGGCGAGGCTCGACGACGAGGAGC
>JAKSBK010000167.1 GCA_022361155.1 Pseudomonadota bacterium | reverse complement strand
TCGCAATGCGGCCACATCGCCGGGCTGGAGCTTGCCGGCCATGATTCTCCTACGCTGCGTGCTTGTCAGAGCTCGGCCAAACTCCTCGCCGGTGAGCTCCTTGGGGTCATGCATGGGAGAACTCAACCTCCTAATAGTCGTGTTTGCTGACTTCCTCGACCGAGGCGAACTCCACGGTGTCGTCTTCCTGGATTTCGTAGATGGCGCGGTAGGCTCGGCTCGGGCGGATCGATCTCTGGCCTTGTCTGTCGCCCTTGAGGGGCTCGTCGTGGTAGCCGGGTACCTTCCTGACCTCATCCAAGCCGTCCTGCTCTACGGCCGCGACCCCCTCCCCTACTTCTGCACCGGCATGTAGCAACAAGCCCGGGTAGTTTCAGGCTAGATAGAATCAACGCCGGGGCCTACGCCCTCGCAAAAATCCTCAAGCGGCGAGCCCGCCAGTGACCGGCCTCGCTCGAATCTCGAAGGAAGCAGCGGTATGAAGGTTTCCGGCCCGCGCCTTGGTGTAAGGACACCTGGAAAGGCCTTTTCACTGGTCCACGGCGCGAGCCTAGAATCGGTGAGTTATGACTTGATGAGTTATGACTTGATGATTGGGGGCACGAGCGCTTGAAGCCGAGCGGCTGGACGTCTAGATAACGGTCCTCAGCCTTATGCGCGAGGGCCCTTTCCAGAAGCAACCTACGCAGGTTTTGTGCAGGCAACCCGTGCGCGGTTTCGGACGCTGCCATCGCTTGGTTTTGGGCGGCGCGGCGCAGGGGTTGCGATGGGTCCCTGCAGCCATGTGCGTGCTGGTGGTGCTCTGCACCGGGGCGTCGGTGGGTTGCCGGGGCGGACCCAAGATCGGCAGCGACACGAAACCCGCGTCAGCGCCGGCGCACACCAACGGGCTCGGGTCAGCGCAGACCGAGCCCGCGAGCACACCGGCCTCACCGGCGCTGCCTGAACCCTCGCCGGTTGGGCCGGCGGCTATCAAGGGCATCGTGCGTCTCTCACCTGGGGCCGAGCTCCCTTCCTTGACGCCGGTCTCATCCGAGCAACAGGGTACGCCGCAGCCCCAATTGTGCTCGCCTCCCAAGCGGGGAGACCGCCAACCGGTCAAGCTCGTGGCGGACCGAGGGCTCTCCGGCGTGCTGGTCGCGCTGAGCGATTTCGGGAAAAAGCAAGCCCGCGCGCCACGATCTCACTTGTTGGTGATTCGCGACTGCCGGCTCACGCCATCCCTGATCGCAGCAATGATCGGTGACAAGCTGGTTATTCGCAACGAAACGAACCATCCCTTCCTGCCGAAGTGGACCGGTGATGCTTTCTTCCAGACTCTGCTGAAAGGGCAGCAAAGGGAGATCGTGCTCGAGCGCGGCGGTGTCAACATGGTGGCATGCGGGTTCGCGACAGGCTGTGGCAGGGCCGAGGTCGTGGTGATGTACCATCCGCTTCATGCGGTTACTGACCAAGACGGCCGCTTTCGGATCGACGACGTGCCCCGCGACGTGAAGCTGCTCGTGCACGCCTGGCACCCCTTGTTTCGGGAGGCGGAGCTGAGTCTGGTGCTGGCGAGGGGGGAGGAACGCAACGTCGAGCTGGTTCTGGCTCCCGCGCTGGCCCCGACTGCGCCGGCCGGCACGCCGGCGCCGACTTCGCGCGGTCACGCCTCACCATGACGATGAGCCCCCGGGAACGCGCGCCCCTCGCGACGCTGGGCAGCTTGCTGCGCAATCCAGGTCAGTTGCTGTGGCCGTGGCGCTCGCTCGATCTCAGGCGTCTTTGGCGTGTGCTGCTTCATTCGCTCATCGTTGGCGCCATGGCGGGCAGTGTCGCGTGCCTGTTTTTCTATGCTCTCGAGTGGGCCGAGTGGCTTGTTACCGGCGAGCTCGCCCGCTTCAGCGCGCCGCGACCGGGCGGTGAGCTGGATGTCACACCCGCGCATACGCAGTCGGGCCCCACGCGTTGGTGGTTGGTCGCGTTGCTGCCGTGTCTGGGCGGGCTCGTGTGCGGCTGGCTCGTCGAGAGCTTCGCGCCCGAGGCGCGGGGCCCGGGTGGGGACGCCTATATCGACGCGGTTCACAACAAGAAAGGACTGATCCGCGCGAGGGTGCCACCGCTCAAGGCCCTGGCGTCGCTCGTCACCATTTCCACCGGTGGCTCGGCAGGGCGCGAGGGTCCAGTGATGCAGACCTGTGCGGGCATCGGATCGCTCGTGTCGCGGTTCATGAAGCTCAACGAGCAGGAGCGCAGGATCTTGGTTGTCGCGGGTGCGGCTGCGGGAACAGGTGCCATCTTTCGCACGCCCCTTGGCGCGGCCCTGTATGCGGTAGAGGTGCTGTATCGTGACGACTTCGAGAGCGACGCCATCGTCCCGTGCATTTTGGCGTCGGTTACGGGTTACTCGATATTCACCGCGGTGTTTGGCCAAGGCCACCTCTTTTCGACCGACGCTGCCTATGTCTTTCTGCCAGCGGCGCTGCCTCTGTTCGCCGTCATGGCGATCGGCCTGTCCATCTATGCGTTGGCTTTTGTGACGTTCAAGGGGTTCATGCAGAGGCAGGTCTTTGCGCGCCTTCGGCTCGTACCGATGTGGGCCAGGCCTGCGTTCGGTGGTGCGCTGGTCGGCCTGCTGGGTCTCTTGGTCCCCCAGGCATTGGGAACCGGTTACGGCTGGCTGCAGGGGGCGATCGATGGAGCCGACTGGTTGGGGGAGCGGGGCTACTGGCTGCTCTGGGGTCTTGCCGGAGCCAAGATACTCGCGACGTCGTTTACCATCGGCTCGGGAGGATCCGGGGGCGAGTTCGGTCCCTCGCTGGTGATAGGCGGTCTGGCCGGCGGCGGCTTCGGCTACCTGTTCCACGCGCTGGCGCCCACCCTGGTGCCGCAGCCGGGCGCCTTCGCGCTGGTGGGCATGGCAGCGATGTTCGGGGGGGCGGCGCATGTCCCCATCAGCTCGCTGATCATGTCCTGCGAGATGGCGGGTAGCTACGATCTGCTGGTGCCGCTGATGTTGGCGGAAGGCATCACCTTCGTGCTGTGCCGGCGGATCGCTATCTTTCCCAAGCAGGTTCCTGGGCGCGCGCACTCTCCCGCTCATCGAGACGAAGGTTTCGTGGACATCCTCGAGGCTCTTCGAGTCCGGGACGTCTATAGCGACGGTGAACAGCTCATGGCGGTGCGTCCGGGTGATTCGCTGCACACGGTCATGCACGCCATGTCGGAAGCACAACACCCAGGTGTGATCGTCGCAGGCGATGACGGCGGTGTGGCGGGTTTCATTTCGCTCGACACCCTTCAAGGTGCCATCACCGAGGAGGGGCTCGATGGGCTCTTGCTCGCGGCGGACGTGATGCACCGAACCAGGGATCGGGATCAGGTTACGCTGGACGACGACCTGCACCATGTCCTGCACGCCTTCCTGGTCACCGGCATGCACGTGCTCCCCGTTATCGACACCTCCGGCGGAGGGCGACGCGAGGCCGGCGTAGTGACTCAGGCGGCCATCACGCGGGCCTACGAGAGCGCCCTCGTCAGCCGCATGAAGTCCGCCGCCGAAGATCGGCGCTGGGCCAACAACCCCGAGGAACCGGTCGGACCGAGCGGGTTGTAGCTCAGGACTCCTGTGGCGAGGTACTAGACTCGAGTTTGGCGGTTTTCGCGGCTGCAATCCCCGGGAAAACCGGCATTTCGGCGTTGCTCCTCCTCAAAATGCCACCAGCATTCCTGGTCGTTGCGCCTTGAGCCGCCAGATTTCGCGGCGATTTCGCTCACAAAAACCGCCCAACTCGAGACTAGAAAGCCGGTGCCGTCGTTTCGCACCCGTTTCCTGCCACTACCCGCAAGCTTGGCCGTCGTGGAAGGTCTTCGAAGGCCAACTTGTAGTGCCGGAAGCTGCCGCCGGCGTGCAGGGCTTTCAGGACGGCTTCCCCCTCGGCCGCGCCACCTTGGGCTAGCACATACTCGATCCAAGCCCAACGCGTGCTCGTCGAACGGATCTCGACTCGGCCCTGCAGCCCGCGTTTGAGTCTCCCGAGGTGCTCGTCCAGTGTGCGGATGCCAGCGAAGGGCTGGCCATCGAGCGGCGTGTTGCGTTTGGAGACGAAGGGCGCGATGCCTAGCACGAGCGGGTGAACGGCGGCCAGATCGCGTGCAAAGGTGATGAGCTCGTCGATGTCCAGCAGCTTCTCACCCGGCAGCCCGAGCATCATGTAGAGCTTGAGACGCTCGAAGCGGTGGGCCCGGGCAAGCTCGGCGGCTCTCGTTAGATGCGACTCGCGAGCACGGCGCGCTATCCCGTTGCGCAGCCTTTGGCTGGCGCCGTCTGCGGCGGTCGTGAGCGTTCGGTAGCCTGCCTTGCGCAGGGCCCGCGCGAGCTGCTCACTCAGACGATCCGGGCGCAGTGAAGATAAGCCCACCTCGCGTCCCTGTGCAGCGAGCGTCTCGACGATGCTGACGATCTGCGGGTGATCGCTCACGGCAGCGCCCACGAGGCCCACTCGCGGGGCATCCGCGGGGATCGTCGCGAGGATCCGGTCCTTGGACACCAATCGCATGCCCCCGTTCGTGGATCGACGCATCACGCAGTAGGTGCAGCCTCGGGAGCACCCGCGTTCCGCTTCGATCAGGAACATGTCGCTGAGCTCGGTGTGCGGGGTGCGCACCTGGGCGTGTGCCGGCAGGCAGGCGTCGTCGCAGCGACCCATCACGGGCAGCTGGTCGCCGTGAAGGGCTGGTACGTGGCAGGAGGGGATATGCTGCGCGAGCAAGCGACCGGCTCGATTCCGGTCGGGGCACTGCTCCAGAATATCGATCGCCTGGTGTATCGCCTCGTCGGCTTCGCCGAGCAAGATGGCGTCAGCGAAAGGCGTTAGCGGCAGGGGATTCGAGAACGTCAGCGGGCCGCCACACAACACAAAACCGTGATGAGGCTTCCGGTCGCGTGCCAACGGGGGAATTCCCGACAACTCGAGCACTTGAGCCACACCGGCCAGCTCCAGCTCGTAGGCGACCGAGATCGCGACAATGGCAAAGTCCGACACCGGCCGGGCCGATTCGTAGGTGCGCAGCGCCTCGCCTGCCCCTGCAGCGGCCTGTCGGTCAGGCAGAAACGCGCGTTCGGCCACGGTTTGGCTGCGGCCGTTGAGCTCGCGGTAGATCGACTGAAAGCCCAGCGACGACATGCCCACGTGGTAGGGGCTCGGGTAGACCAGCGCCACCCGCGTGGGTGCGTCCCGGACGATGGTGCCTTTCTCCGCTCTTAGACGAGTGCGTCGTAGCTGATCGAAACGGCTCATCGGTCCGGGGCGATCTCAGCGCACGCTGTTGAACATACGCGCGGTGCGCAGGCCGTCGTCTCCGGACGACCAGTAGATGGCGAGCGCTTTGCCCTTGATGCGGTTCACGGGAATCGGACCGATGGCGCGGCTGTCGTTCGAGCTGTCTCGATGATCTCCCAGCACGAACACGTGCTCTCGGGGCACCGTCATGCGGGTGGAGTCGAAGATGTGGCCAGCGCTGCTGGTTGTGAAGTGCCGGCCGTTCAATTCGTTGTCGCGCCAACGGCAATGCGCTTGCAGTGCGCCGCGTCCCACTTTGCAGCTGCCAAGCTCGCGGGTTTCTATCGGTTTGCCGTTGCGGTGAACCACTTCGTCGCGCATCTCGATGACGTCGCCGGGTAGTCCGATGACGCGTTTGACGATGTCGACACCGTCTGCGGGGCTCTTGATGATGACCACGTCTCCAAGATCGGGTGCGCCCCAGGTGACCTCCGCCTCTTCGCGCAGCGGCAGGAACAGGCCGTAGACGTACTTCGCGACGACGACGCGATCGCCGTTGAGCAGTGTGGGCTCCATCGAGGGGCCTTCGATCTCGAAGGCCTCGAAGAGCATCGTGCGAATGGCGAGCGCCAACAGCACGGCTCCCGCGATGGTCTTCACGTTGGCTGCAATCCGAGACCAACGGCTGTCCTCCATGTGGGCGGCCGTGGGCGCCAGGTCCTGCGTGGCGCCGCGAGCGGCCTCGTTCCGGAACCTGTGCTTGCTCATCCGTGGATCCGAGGGGCCAGCGGGAGCGTCTGGGCCAATATCGCCTCTCGCTCGATCAAGGTGGCAAGTCGCTTCCGGGTCGTCTCGCGTCCAAAGCGGCCTTCGGTCAATCCGATGAAGAGGCGGAAATGGCGGGCCTCGGCGGCCATGAGCTCGCGGTAGAACCTGCGCAGCTGTGCGTCAGCCAGGTGCTTCGAAAGCAGCTTGAATCGCTCACACGAACGCCCCTCCACAAGTGCGGCTACCAGTAGTCGGTCGAGCAGGGCGGGCACCTCGGGATGTTCCATTTTGGTCATAGCATGCAGACTGCGGACATAGCCATCCGAGCTCGGCTTCCCCAAGGTCTGGCCACGCGTGCCGAGCCGAACATGTACCTCGTGAAAGTGCCGGGTTTCCTCCCGAGCCAAGGCGAGCAACGGCTCAACCAGCTCTGGGGCCTCGCCTCCGTAACGGGCAACCAAGCTCAGCGCGCTGTGGGCGGCCTTGAGCTCACAGTGTGCGTGATCCGAGAGCAGGAGATCCAGGTCCTGTTCCGCTATCCGGGCCCAGCGCGGGTCGGTTGCCTGCAGTAAGCCCAGCACGGCCTCAATCCTCCGCGGCAACGCTTGTATTGGTCTGCACCCAATTGGTCAAGCCGCACCTGGCTCGCGCTGTGCCACGCGATGAGAGTGTCTCGGGTTGACGCTCCTGCCGGATGAGCCTAGCCGATTCCAATGCGCACTCTCGCATTTGATACCTCTGGGACCACGGCTTCGGTAGCCTTGGTGGAAGGGAGCCGGGCGCGCGCAAGCTTCAGGGTGCGCCGGGAAACGGGGCACGACGCGGCGCTGCTGCAGCAGTGTCAGAGCGTGTTGACGCTGTCGGGCTTCGAGCTAAGTCGCGTCGAGCTTGTGGCGGTTGGGACGGGCCCCGGCACGTTCACGGGCTTGCGGGTGGGACTGGCCACGGCCAAGGGGCTTTGCCTGGCTGCCGGTCTGCCGCTGGCGGGGGTCTCGTCGTTACAGGTCTTGGCCGCGCCGCTGGCGGGGCAGCATCGCGTCGCGGTCGCGATGGTCGACGCCCACAAATCGCAGGTGTACGTTGCAGCCTACGCGCGTCACGCCGACGGTCAGTTGCTCGAGCGCTTGGCGCCCAGGTGCGCGGACCCCTTGGAGGCCGGACAGCTGCTTCTTTCCCTGGCTGGTTCGCCCCTGCTTCTGTGCGGAAGCGGTGCGCGCCGTTATGCCGAGTCGCTGCTCGCGTTGTTGGGGGATCGTGCGCAGCTGGTTTCGCCATTTCACGATGTGGTGGATGCCGAGACCTTGGCCGTCGAGGCGCAGCAGCAGCTACTCAGGCACGGAGCCAGCGATCTGGCCGCGCTGCAACCCTGCTATGTGCGTCCCAGCGATGCCCGCAAGCCGGGCTAGTTTCGGGCCACAATGGCGCCATAGCCGCTCACGTCCTCGAAAAAATCTCGAAAAAGTCCTCGCTCTGTGCATGTAGCCCTGCGCTGCGCAGTGGACAGAGTCCACGGAGGTGCAGGGGTAAATGCACAGCCACGAAGCGCAGCGCAGAGAAATAGCGCTGCTATTCCTGCGGATTTTTCTGCGGGCGCGCGGGCTCTGGCATCCATTCTGGCCCGAAACTACCCGAGATTTCCTGCGCTGCGCAGTGGACCGGCACGGTCCACGGCACAGCCACGGAGCGCAGCGTAGAGAAATAGCGCTGCTTCGACTACAAGTTAGCTGCCAGCGCCGTGTCTATCTGCTGGCACGCGCGCTCCTCGCTGCACTCTCGGGCGACGGCGATTTCTGATACAATCAGCGCGCGCGCATGCTCGAGCACTTTCCGCTCGCTGTACGAAAGCTCCCGTTCGTGTGCCCGCTGATGCAGCTCCCGGACGATCCGCGCCACATTGGCTAGCTCCCCGCTACCGATCATCTCGTTGTACTCGCGCGCACGTTTGGCCCAAGGCAGCCCAACGGGAATGTCCACCGGCTGCCTCAGCAGCGTCAAGAGCCTGCGCACGGCTTGCTTGGACATGAGTCCACGGAGCCCAGCTCGCTTGGCGCCGTCCGTAGGGACCATCAGCTTGAAGCCCGAGCCGACGATTCTCAGTATGTAGAAGTCCTTGTGCTGTCCGGCGACCTCGCGTGTCTCGATCGCTATGACCTGGGCCACGCCGTGCGCTGGATAGACGGCTTTGTCACCTATCTTTAGTTCAAGTTTATTCATATCTACGAAGCGGCTTGTCAGAGACGCCATGTTGCTCCGACCTGGTTTTGGACCCTACGGAGCGAGCATCATTCGAGGTTGAACCTGGGATCCGCGATCCTGCGGCGGACCCCCGCACTCTACCAAAATAGCACTGTTGAACGCTAGCGGCAAACCTAGGCTCGCGGATGGCCCCGCACCGCGCCATCGGGTTTTCTCTTGACCGTCTTAGCGGTCTTGGAATTTTCTCCCTGAGCTTTTGTGGCCTCCCTGGCTTCCGGCTTCCCACGCACGAGGCCGCGTTTTTCGAAGACTCGTCTTTGCAGCTCTGCGATGAGCTCTGGACGCTCTTCAAGATAAGCCCGTACGTTATCACGCCCCTGGCCGATACGATCATTGCGGTAACTATACCAGGCGCCGCTCTTTTCGACTAGCCGCGCCTCTACCGCCAGGTCGAGAACATCGCCGCTGCGGCTGATCCCCTTTCCAAACAAGATGTCGAATTCGCAGTCGCGAAACGGGGGTGCCAGCTTGTTCTTGACAACCTTGACACGCGTGCGGTTGCCCACGACCTGGTCGGCCTTCTTGATCGCACCCACGCGACGAATATCCAGCCGAACACTCGAATAGAACTTGAGCGCATTACCACCAGTGGTCGTTTCCGGAGATCCAAACATCACACCGATCTTCATTCGGATCTGATTGATAAAGAACAGTGTCGTGTTCGAGCGATGAATGGTTCCGGTCAGCTTTCGCAGCGCTTGGCTCATCAATCGAGCTTGCAGCCCCATATGGCTGTCACCCATCTCTCCTTCGATCTCTGCCTTTGGAACCAGTGCAGCGACCGAATCCACGACGATGAGATCGACACCACCAGAGCGAACCAAGGTATCGGCGATCTCGAGCGCTTGCTCTCCGTAGTCAGGCTGAGCTACCAGGAGCTCCTCGGTGTTGACCCCGAGCTTGCGGGCGTAAGCCACATCGAGCGCGTGTTCCGCGTCGATAAAGGCCGTGACGCCGCCACGCTTCTGGCACTCGTGAATCGCATGCAGTGTCAAGGTCGTCTTGCCGCTCGATTCCGGTCCGTAGATCTCGATGATACGTCCGCGCGGGTAACCCCCGATCCCCAGACATAGGTCCAGGGAGGGTGCTCCAGTGGGAATCACCGGAATATCCTGGGTGATGTCGCTATCTCCAAGGCGCATGATCGCGCCCTTGCCGTACTGCCTTTCGATGGCGGTGACAGCTAGTTCCAGGGCCTTGTCGCGATCCGAGCTCATGTTCTTTCTCCTACTCCGTTCGCACCCTGTTGGGTGCCGAGCGATCTGCGTCCAAGCCGCCGCTCTCGTGGTCGGTGCTCCCGCGGGTCCGCACGGCCTTGGCCACCAGGCTGAGCGCATGGTACGCAGCCGCCTTCCGGACCCGTCCTCGGTTGCCGTAAAACCTGCGGCACGCTGAGTGGATGAAGCCGCCGGGGCCCGCGAGTCCAAACCAGACGCTGCCCGCAGGCTTGTCCGGGTCGCCTCCGCCTGGCCCCGCAATGCCCGTGATGGAGACTCCGATGTCCGCTCCAATGCGATCACGGCAGCCCGCGGCCATCGCCTCGACCACGGGTGCGCTGACCGCGCCATGCCGCGCGATGAGTTGCGCTGGCACGCCCAACAATCGTGTCTTGGCTTCGTTGCTGTAGCACACACTGCCGGCCAGGAAGTATGCCGAGCTGCCTGGAACGTCCGTCAGGAGCGCACCCACGAGTCCGCCCGTGCACGATTCGGCAACCGCGAGCGTCAGCTTGCTACGACGCAAGAGCTCACCCACGTGACCGGAAAACGTGTCGTCACGCCGCCCGTACACGACCTCGCCCAGGCGCGCCCGGATCCTTTCCGCGGCGTTGCTCGCCAGCTCATGAGCAACGCTGCGAGCGCCGGCGCGCGCCAGCACCTTGATTTCGATTTCCGGAAACTGTGCGCGGTATCCAAGCGTGATGTTCTCACCTAGGTCACGTTCGAGCTCCGCCAACTGGTCGGCCATGGCTGATTCTGCCATTCCGTAGGCGCGCAGGTGCAGCTTGACCCTATCTGGACGAGCGAGTGCGGCGATGCGTGGCCGGACTTCGGTTTCGAACAAGCTCTTCATCTCGGCCGGTACGCCCGGGAGAAAGAACGCTTGAGTCGATCCCAGCGAGACGGCAAACCCGGGTGCGGTGCCGACGCGGTTGGCCAGGGGCGTGGCACCTTGTGGCAGATCCGCTTGCTTGAGGTTCGACCGCGGCATCTGGCGACCCTCGTAGCGTTTGCGAATCTGTGCCAACGCTTCGGGACTACGAATCAGGTCGATCTCGAGTGCGCGCGCCACCGCCTCCGCCGTCAAGTCGTCGCTCGTTGGTCCGAGACCTCCGGTGCAAAGCAACACCGTCGGATCTCCAGAGAAGCGCTTCAGCGCCAATGCTATACGGCGCCGGTCGTCAGCGACCGTCGACATCTCGACGACCTCGAAACCCAACGAAGTCAACTGCTCCGCCAGCCAGTGCGCGTTGCTGTTGAGCAACTCGCCCTGCGTGATCTCGGTGCCGATGGACATGACCACTGCGCTCACGGAAACCTGAGCGTATGTCCAGTTTTTGCGCGTGTCAAGGCGTTCCTAGGTACTGCGCTCATACAGCTTGCATGTCCGAGTCAGACCTGAGAGTAACCTGGCAATGCAATGTTGACCCGACGCCAAAGAGACAGCCTCCCGGTTGGGCTGGGGCCGTAAAACGCATGTTCCTAATTGCTGCGGCAAACGGGCGGGTCCGGCTGCAGGCTGTCCGTGGTGTGCTGGCGACCGTCGCCGCGAGCGTGCTGGCCACCGGCGTCGCGCCGGCGTCGGCCGAGCAGCGATCCGCCGCTATCGGGCCGGGCCACCCCAACACCGAGGCTGCGCCGCCCGTTTCAGCTCTGGCGCGGCTGCCCATCGTGCGGCGACAACTCGACAACGGTCTGAGGCTGGTCCTTGGGCCAAATCCAGGCTCTGGGACCGTAGCCGTCGCGGTCTACTACGACGTGGGTTCGCGTGATGAGGTGAAGGGACGTTCCGGTTTTGCCCACCTGTTGGAGCACATGATGTTCCAGGGCTCGGATAACGTAGCCAGGGGCGAGCACATCGCTTTGGTGATTGGCCGAGGCGGTACGGTCAACGCGACAACCAGCCATGATCGCACGGATTACTTCCAGGTGCTCCCCAGCAACGAGCTCGAGCTGGCCCTGTGGCTCGAGGCCGATCGGATGCGTTCGCTAACCATCACTCAGGAGAATCTGGAAGACCAGCGTCAGGCGGTCATGGAGGAACGCCGCCGGAGCTACGAGGCGCGACCGTACCTGCGCTCGATGCTCAAGATCAACGAGCTCGCGTATGGAGACTACTTTCCGTACGCGCATGCCACCATCGGAGACCCGCGCGATCTCGAGCAGGCCGGCCTGGCACACGTCCTCGAGTTCTTTGGCAGCCACTACGCACCCAACCATGCAGTCCTCAGCATCTGCGGTGACTTCGACGTGGCCGCGACCATCGAATTGGTTCACCGTTACTTTGGCAAGATCCAGGCGCGGCCCGGTCGCTCGCTGGAACCGGCGCCACCTGTCACCCAGAACGGGCAGCGCGCCGCGCGCATGTGCGATCCCCATGCCGCCCTGGCGGCGTTTCACATCGCCTATCGCATTCCCCCCTCGCGCTCCAACGATCACTACCCTCTCGAACTGCTGGCGAGCGTGCTCGGTGGGGGTCGGTCCTCGCGACTGCATCAGCTGCTGGTGCGAAGGCGGGAGCTGCTGCGGGAGATTCGGGTGAAGACCGACAAGCGGCGGGGGCCCGATCTGTTGTCGTTTTGGGGCGTCTGCGCCGAGGGTGTCAGTCCAGCCGACGTCCGCGAGCTCATCTTTGTGCAGCTCCGCAAGGTGAGCCGCCTGGGCGTGACCCGACGCGAGCTTCGAAAGGCCAAGAACCGCATCCGCGCGGCTCTCGTGTACTCGATGGAGTCGAATTTATCGCGCAGCAAGCGTCTTGCCGAGTACGAGCTGTACGCGGGTGACGCCCGGGAGGTTGGCCGAGAGCTGGAGCGTTACCTCGCCGTCGACCTCGACGATGTCAAGCGCGTTGCGGCCACGTACCTAGCTGCGGAAAACCGCAGCGTGCTTGATGTCCTTCCTGGCGGGTGTGCACGATGAGCCAGCCAGGTCCTAGGGCGTGGCTGCTGCTTCTATGGGCTGCTGCTTGGGGCTGTGGCCCGCCCCCTCGGCTGGCGCCGCTAGTGAAACGCCCGGTCGCGCCGCAGAGGATGGTGCTCGAACAGCCGGCACAGCTTGCACCCAGGGCTTCCGACAGGCCACGTCATCCTTCCCCGCCGGGGCCGGCCGCGCCGCGCGAGGTTCGTTTTCCGCCCGTCGTGCGCGCGACCACGAACAACGGACTGGAAGTCAACGTTGTGGAGTTGCGACGCCTGCCGTTGGTAGAAGTAAGGCTCGTAGTGCGTGGCGGCAGCGCCGCCGATCCGTCAGGGATGCCCGGCTTGGCACGACTGGTTGCTTCGATGCTTCGCGAAGGCACTCGGACACGCAGCGGGGCTCGATTGGCCGCGGAGTTCGAGTCGTGGGGAGCGGAGCTCGGTGTCGGCAGCGATCAGGAAAGCGTCTACATCAGCATGCGCGCGCTTTCGGAGTACTTGCCCAGAACCTTGTCGATGGTATCGGAGATCGCCCAAAGGCCGGCCTTTGGCCAACTCCAGCTCGAGCGACTGCGGAGGCGTGAGCTCGAGCGCCTGCAACT
>JAKSBK010000166.1 GCA_022361155.1 Pseudomonadota bacterium | reverse complement strand
CGCTGAGCACTCTCGCCAAGGCATCAAAGGCCCTCGGCCTGGAGCTCAACGTCTCGTTCTCCGAGCCCGACGCAGCCTGAGCGTTAGCGCCCTACGACCGGACAAGGCGCCGCCGCAGGTTGGCTGCGGGCCATGGCGGTAGCGTCGGCTAGTGCACTCCAGGAATATATGTGGAGCCAGGCGCGTTTAGCTAACGGTGGCCATGTCAACAGCACTGCCAGCGCACGACCACGTAATCTTTCGGAACTCACCGCTCGAAGAGGTAATCTGCCAGCTGCGCTTCCATTCGATTCTCCGGCTCGGCATGGCGGGCGACCAGCCTGTCATCGCCACCAACGAGCCTACCTGGCAGTTCAAGAGTCCTGACGACCAGGTCCGATCCATTTCGGACGACGACGTTCCCGAAGGGGTTCTCCGAGTTTTCTCGTATTCCCTGGTGCTCACGCAGGACTGCGATTTGGAGCAGGACTTACCGTACGTTCAGGACAATGTTGGCGTTTCCGGGGCAGCGGGTTCGACGAAATCTCGATCACCACGGTCAAGCGAACGGGTTCAGCGTGGCCACGCCGGTGGACGCCACGTCGTTCACGTTCCGCGTCACGAGCGTAAGTCCGTGCTCGTGCGCTGTGGCCGCGAGCAGGCCGTCGACGGTCGAAATGGGATCGGGCACGCCAAAGCTCCCCCACGTGCGCGCGATAGCGAGTGTGATGGGCAGGATCCGGGGGGCGTAATCCCGCGCCAAGCTCGCGAGCCAACGATCGAGCGCAGCCGCCGAGCGCGTATCGCGACGCCGGATGCGGTCCGCACCCCGTTGAAGCTCGCCCAGCACGAGGACGCTGAGGTAGAGCGTCTCGTCTTCCGCCTGTGAGAACCAGCGCGCGACGCCCGGGTTGCAGCGCCCGCCTTTTCTCAGCTCCGAGACGACGTTGGTGTCAACCAGGAAGCGCACTGCGGCGATCCAGTTCAATGCTGCGGTCCAGTTCCCGCTCGAGTTCGAAGTCGGCATCTTCCCCGACATCGGGCATCGAGCGAAGCGCCCCCTTGAGACTGGTCGCGGTGGCTGTTCCCAGCAACGCTGCTCTCAGTATTTCGCGATGCTCGGCCTCCGCTGAGGTTCCCTTCTCGGCAGCCCGCAGCTTCAGCGCCCGCACGACCGCAGCGTCAAGGTTCCGTACGATGAGCTGTGCCACGCTATCAATGCTAGCAGATCCGCTCTGCGCTGTCTACCGACCGGGGGTGGAATTGGAAGCGTGCCGATTCCCGAGCTGGAACGCGAGCGTAGGCGGCAAGGCGAGCGACCGGATCGGGGCTTAGGACGGTCCCAAGGGCGGTGGTGCGCGCTTTGCGCAAGTGGGAAGGGCCCGTGTGGGATCACGAACGCCCCTCGGTGGTGCAGCTACGCACGCCCGAAGCCACCTGGGAAAAGCTGGCCTACGCGATGAGCAACCCTGTCGCAGCGGGCTTGGTGAACCGGGCCGCGGACTGGCCCGGTGTTACGACCCTGCCCCACGAGCTCGGACGAGCGGTATGGAAGTGCCACAGACCCAAGGTCTTCTTCGATCTCGACAACCCGCAGTGGCCCGAGGAGGTCACGCTGCCAGTTACCATTCCCGAGTGCCTCGACGCGGAACCGGAGCAGGTGCGCGAAGTGGTGGCCGAGGAGCTCGCACGCTGCGAGGCTCAGGCTCACGAGCTGCTGCGAGCCAAGGGCTGGCGTGCCCTGGGCAGGCG
>JAKSBK010000165.1 GCA_022361155.1 Pseudomonadota bacterium | reverse complement strand
TCCGCACGCTCCCGGGCAGCGTCGACCTCGTCCTGCGGTCGGCCGGCACGCTGCACGAACTGCTCGAGCCCCTTCAAGGGCAGTTGCACGAGCGCAATGCGAGCCTGCTCGACGTCCGCGGCAGCTCGAATGGTCGACACCACCAGGTCGACTTCCGTGACTGCCATTCCGAGACCTTCCACGATCTCGAGCTGCTCCTCTGCCCTGCGCAACTCGAAACGAGTGCGGCGCGTCACGACCTCGCGCCGATGGAGAATGAAGTGTTGCAGCACCTCGTTGAGGCTCAGCAGCTGCGGGCGGCCACCGACGATCGCCAGGTTGTTGACGCCGAACGTGCTCTGCAGCGCAGTCAGCTGAAACAGCTGATTCAGCACGATTTGATCCGCGGCATCGCGCTTGAGCTCGATCACAGCGCGCATGCCTTGCCGGTCCGACTCGTCGCGCAGGTCGCTGACGCCCTCGATGCGCTTCTCGCGCACCAGGTCCGCAATCTTCTTCAGGAGCTCCGCCTTGTTGACCTGATAGGGCAGCTCCGTGATCACGATCTGTTCGCGTCCGCCCTTGCCCGGGATTGGTTCCACGTGACAGCGGGCACGCATTACCACACGCCCGCGCCCGGTGTGGAAGCCATCCCGAATGCCACGGGTTCCGTAGATGAGCCCGGCGGTCGGGAAATCAGGGCCGCGCACTCCGAGGCGACCCGTGGCTGGATCGTCCGCCATCAGCTCGTCGACGCTGAGCTCGGGATTCCGAATCAGCCTCACCGTGGCGTCGACAACCTCCCGGAGATTGTGCGGCGCGATGTTCGTGGCCATCCCCACGGCGATGCCGCCGGAGCCGTTGACCAAGAGGTTCGGCACCCGGCTGGGCAAGACCAACGGCTCGCGCTCGCTGTCGTCGAAATTGGAGCCGAATTCGACGGTGTCTTTGTCGATGTCCGCAAGCAGCTCCGAGGCGAAGCGCGCCATGCGCACCTCGGTGTAGCGCATGGCCGCCGGGGAATCGCCATCGACGGAACCGAAGTTGCCCTGGCCATCGACCAGCGGATAGCGCATGGAGAAGTCCTGAGCCATCCGCACGAGCGCGTCGTAGACCGCCGAATCGCCGTGGGGATGGTACTTGCCCAGCACCTCGCCAACGACCCTGGCGGACTTTCGATAGCTCTGGTTCCAGTGAATGCGCATCTCGTGCATCGCAAACAGCACCCGTCGATGCACGGGTTTCAACCCGTCACGAACATCGGGGATCGCTCGCCCGATGATGACCGACATGGCATATTCGAGGTACGAGTTGCGTAGCTCCTCCTCGATGGAAACTGGAATCTTGGAACGGGTCTCGGTCATCGCTGCTCGGGGCAGGCAACCCCGGGCCGACGCAGCCCGGCGGGCAACGGAGTGCGCCCGACGCTACCACAGCGCTACGACCCAATCACGGAAAAAGGCGGACCTTCCATGTCACCAACTTGTCACGGGCACCCGGGCAGCCGGAGCCTAGGATCCCAACATGGCGGCGTTGATTCTGATCGTCGAGGATGAGAGCGATATCGCTGATCTGCTGGAATACAACCTGCGGCAGGATGGATACCGTACTGTGATCGCGCGCACGGGCGAGCAGGCGCTGCAGCGCAGCACCGGCGATAGTCGTCCCGACTTGATCGTGCTCGATCTGATGCTGCCCGACCTCGCCGGTACCGAGGTGTGCCGGATACTGCGGCAGCGGGAAGCCACGCGCAGGGTCCCGATTATCATGCTGACCGCCAAGGCGGAAGAAATCGACCGTGTGGTGGGCTTCGAAGTAGGCGCCGACGACTACGTCACCAAGCCGTTCAGCGTGCGGGAGCTGCTGCTACGCGTGCGGGCCATTCTGAGGCGAGGACACGCGAACGGCGAGACGAGCAAGGAGCTAAGCTTCGGGGCCTTGCGCATCGACTCCGACAGCCACCGGGTCTGGGTCGACGGCAAGGAAGTGGCGTTGACCGCGTTGGAGTTTCGGCTGCTGACCACGCTCCTGAGCCGCAAAGGACGCGTGCAGACCCGCGAGCGCTTGCTGCAGGACGTATGGGACATGAGCTCGGAAGTGACCACCAGGACGGTCGACACGCACGTGAAGCGACTCCGACACAAGATCGGCAACGCGGCAGCCTACATCGAAACGCTGCGCGGGGTGGGCTACCGCTTCCAAGATGCCGAGCCGCGGCCTGGCGATCGCTGACGGGCGGCCTGCAGCGCTGATCCCCTGTGTTCGAAGCCGGCGTCACCCGGCGACGCGCAGAAAACGCTGTGCCAAGGGCCCGCGGAAGAACAACTCGTGTGTTTCGGTGAGGACTGGGCGCCGCTGGCGAGGCGCGACGACGAGGAGTATTGGGGATGCTTCGAGGAGGAGCAACATAGCCAGCGGTGGTCAGAACCGGCGAAATGGATGAGTTGTTCTTCCGCGGGCCCT
>JAKSBK010000164.1 GCA_022361155.1 Pseudomonadota bacterium | reverse complement strand
TGCCGGTCATGTTGCCGGCAAACAGCAACGTCGCGCCGAACTCGCCAAGCGCACGCGCCCACGCGAGCGAGGCACCGACGACGAGCCCGGGCAGGGCCACCGGCAAGGCGACGCGCAGAAAGGCGACGGCTGGCGATGCGCCCAGCGTGCGCGCGACGATCAGCATGTCCGGCTCGATCTTCCTGAAGGCGTTGGCCGCGGCCTGAACGAAGAAGGGCGACGACACCACGATCTGCGCCAGGAGCACGGCCTTGTCCGTGAAGGGCACGGCGATTCCGGCGCTGTCGAGGGCGGGCCCCAGCAGTCCTCTTCGGCCAAAGGTCTGCAGGAGCGCGACCCCCACGACCGCTGGAGGGATCACGATCGGAAGCTCGACCATCACTTCGGTGATCCGGGCAGCACGACAAGACGACGACGCCAGCCACCACGCGAGCGGAGTCCCCATGAGCAGCGTGAGCGTGAGGCTCACCAGCGTCGTTCGCAGGCTCAGCCACAACGCAGGCGCGAACAGGGGGTGCGCCGTACCGGCGACGACGTCCTCGAGCGAGCTCGACAAGGCGAGCGCCGCGAACGGCAGCACCATCAACCCCACCAGCAGCGCAGCGAGGAGGCCTCCCAACGTCGGCAGCGGTGAAGGCCGGGAGATCCAGCTCACTCCTCCCCCGTGATGAACCCATGGCGGCTGAGCACCCGGCGTCCCTGCTGCGACAGGACATAATCGATGAATTGGTAGGCCTCGGTAGCGTGGCGCGAGCGCGTGAGGGCACCGATCGGATAGCTTGCGCGGACGTTCAGCGTGTCGGGAATGGGCAGGGCGCGGACCCGGTCGCTGGAGGCTGCGTCCGTGCGGTACACCACGGCGGCGTCTGCTTCGCCCATCTCGATCTTCGCGCGCACGAGCCGAGCGTTGCTTTCTTCGGACACGATGCGGCTTTGCACCCTGGCCACGAGCTTGTTGCCGAGCTCGCTGCTCGCGTGCTGCAGCACCTGACGCGTGTAGATCCCCACCGGCACGTTGTCGCTGCCGATCACGATTCGTGTTGCCTTGCCGAGCCCATCGAAGCGCTCGATGCCGGCGGGATTGCTCTTGGGCACGATCACCACGAGCTCGTTGCGGGCGAAGGTCCGGCTCTGGGACACGTGGTCCGCATCCAGGAGCGCCTGCATATGGCGCTCGTTGGCGGAGGCGAATACGTCAGCCGTTGCGCCTTGTTCGATCTGAAGTCGCAAGACCTGGCTGCCCGCAAAGCTGAGCTGCGCGTCCACGCCGGGCTGGGACTGCTCGAAACCCTGCTCGAGCTCTGCGAACGCTTCCTTCAGCGACGACGCAGCGAAGACCGCAAGCTGCACCTTTGCGACCTGTGCGTTGCCGCGGGTGCCGCATCCGGACAGGAGCCAGCACAGCGGCCAGCACAGCGGCCAGCACAGCGCGGCCATGGACCCGTTCAAGAATAGCTTTCCCACTTCGCCGGCTCCGGCCACCTCTGGCTGCGTTGCTTTCCTCGAAACTACGACCAGTCTAACGATCGAACCCTGTCTTCGGCCACGGGTCAGGCTCGAGCGATCGCGCGTCTAGGGCGGCCCGGCGGTCGGGTATGGCTGACCATATGTAGAGCAAGTAACCGTTCACCCGGGTGCGCGCCTCGACGACGGCTTCCCAGGCGGGTTTCCGGGCTCCTTTCGTCCTCGGCCTCGCCCCGCGAAGTACGCACAGTACTCCTCGGGCGATTCCTGCGGGCGCGCTCGCCCAGAAACCCGACTGAAAACCCGACTTCCGGGAGCCTGAACGGTTAGTAGAGCAAATACTGCCCAATGCAAAGCAAACGCTACGTCTTTCGGGTCAGACGAGTTACGCGACCAGCGCCGGCCCGGGCATCCAGCGCGGGCTCCGGGCTGGTCCGGTTGCCCAATGGTGCTATGTTCCCGGCGCTAGCGCTCAGAGCCGCTACCGCGTTCGCAGGGCACTCGCGCGTGTTAGTACCGCTTGCCAGGGATTACGATGGATTGCCGCCGGTTCTGGCGGCCGTTGGCGGTGTTGCGGTGCTACGGGGGCGGAGCCTGTGAAGGAGGCCGCCGTGAATCCATATTGCCGACACGTGCTTGTGGCGGGCACGCTGCTGCTGCTCGCTGCCGCCTGCACCCTCGACACCCGCAAGGGCGGCAGCAAGGGAGGCGGCGAAGTGCCGCTGCCCGGGCAGCCGGGTGGCGTGTGCACGGGTGCTCTGGTGACCGCGCGCCATGTTACACCCACGGTGATCGCCCTCGTGGACCAGAGCGGCAGCATGAGGGACCCCTTCAACCTCGCCGTGGACGGCGGCCCGTCGCGCTGGGTCCTGCTGCGCAGAGAGCTGGTCGGTACCCCCGACCCGGCATCCCCGCGTTCCAAGCACAGCCTGTTGCACGCGTTCGACGCGACCGTGCGATTCGGGGTCCACTTCTACACCAGCCACGGTGTCCAATGCCCCAGCCTGATCTGGATTCCGCCGGCAATCCACAACTACCAGACCATCCGAGGCGGCTACCTGGCAGGCTGCCAGCCGGGCAACCCGCCCGTTGGCTGCATGCTGCAGCCCGGCGGGGGGACACCAACCGCCGAGACGCTCGATGCCACGACCAACCGCTTGATCGCGACCGGTGACCTCAGTCCCTTTGGCCCCGACATTACGAGAGACCCCGTCATCTACATCCTGGCCACGGACGGAAACCCGCACCCCTGCGACCGGACCCAGCCGCATACGGATACCCAGCGCGTCGAAAACCAAGTGGCGCTTGCCTACTCGCTGGGCGTCAAGACGTACGTGATCAGCCTGGCAAAATCGGATCCGGCAAGGCTGGCGCACCTGCAACGGGTGGCCAACATCGGGGTCGGAAGGCTGCCGAACGACCCGATCCCAGCCCCCTACTGGGAGCCGCTGCACGATGCCCAGCTGCGTGAGGCGCTCCAGGCCATCGTCGGCGGCGCCGTCACGTGCGAAGTGAAGCTCAACGGCGAAGTGCGCAGCACCAACCATTGCCAAGGCGTGGTCACGCTCAACGGGCAGCCGCTTCCCTGCGAGGACCCCAACGGCTGGAGTCTGGCGAATCCGTCAACGGTGATACTGCAGGGGGCCGCCTGCGATCAGCTTCAGATCGGCAGCGCCGTAGTGGACGTCAAGTTTCCTTGCGGCGTGAACGTGGTACTGCTTTAGGCTCCCGGGCGGGCGTTCACGGCATGTGCGGCTACCACGCGGCTCTGAGCGTCCTGCGCCGCCTTGGAGCCAAGGGCGCGCGTTCGTCCATGGCTGGGACCCGCCACACAACAGCACTATAATCCACCACTCATGCCGAGCTCGCCGGACACAGCCGACCGCGACGTCTCTTCGTCCGCTTCTCGGGCCTGCGTGACCGGCGCGCCCAGGCAGGCTCCGCCCGGCGGCATCATGGCCTACCGCAAGTACTACCGAGAGCACGTGCGACCGCGCCTGTACTCGCCGGCACGCCATGCTGTCGTGCATCTGGGGTCGGCCCTGGCAGGCTGCGCGTGGGCCGGGACCCGGCTGGCGAATGTGAGCCTGTCTGAATGGTTGCTCGTACCTGCCGGACTCGTCGTTTCGAGCCTTTTCGTTCATTGGTTTCACCGCCATGTGCTGCACCGACCCAGATTCTTGCTTCGCCGCGCCTACGAGCTTCACACCCTGCAGCACCATCGCTTCTTCGATTACGAGCACCTTGCTCCCGATGAGCGCGAGGACCTGCACATCGTCCTCTTTCCGTGGTTTGCCGGGCCAGCGCTGCTTTTGGCAACCGTGCTGCTGAGCCACCTGCTTGCGCCGTTTATTGGCAGCAACCACGTGTATCTTCTGATGCTCGTTGCCAACGGCTACCTGCTTGCCTACGAAGCGGTCCATTCAGTCGACCATCTCCCCGACAACCATGTGCTCTTGCGCGCTCCAATGCTGGCGTTTTTGCGCGAGCATCATCGCCTGCACCACGATCCCGCCTTGATGGGCAGCCACAACTTCAACGTGGTCCTGCCGCTATTTGACTGGACGTTCGGTACCGGCACCCGCAGCCGAGCCCGCGAGCCGGCATCGCGTGCTGGCGAGCAACAGAAGCGGTGCGATGGCTAACGGCTGCCGCCAGCCGCGCACTGGTGGGTTGCGTGGCACGCATCGCCGCGAGCGCCGGGCACGCCTCTGCGGGCTGGCGGCCCTGATGGTGCTCGGGCCGCTCGTTAGCGGCTGCCTGGTGACGAGCGAGCTTTCCTTCGAGGAGCACAACTTCCCGCCGGTGCTCGCGGACGACCCGTCGGGCGAGACGCCCATCGGGCACATCATCGTGGTCGATGAGGCCGCAAAGGAGACCGTGCTGCGCGCGCAGCTGATGGACCGCAACGCGCAGCAGCCGTGGGTCAGCTTCTGGCGCTACAGGACCCTGCTGCGGCGAGGCCCCGGATTCGATGATCTCACGCTGCCCTGGTCGCTGGGTCCCGGAGGGATCTCGCCGCGGGACAATGCGCCCCAGAGCTTCGAGCTCGCAGTGGGCCATGCCTTGCTGGGCTCGGAAACCGCCGGGTCGTTCGGGGGCCAGTGCTACCGCGTGGATGTGATCGTCAGCAGCGACTTCGCCGCAGGCTCGACCCCGATGCCGGCCCTGCCCGATGACATTGCTCGAGCGTCGTGGTGGCTGTGGAAGGTGAATGCAGCGACCCGGAAGGTCGACCCCGAAACCTGTCCCCGCGAGACCGTGGGGCTCGGGCCCTGACGTGAACCAACCCGGCGCGTATCGGTGAGCTTGAACCTCGGCGGGCCCTTACCTCGGGAACGTCGACGCGATCAAGCCTTGAGTTTCCATCCGGTTCGGAAGATCCACCAAACCGCGACCAGGCACAGGGCCAGAAAGCCCAGTATCGCGGCGGCGCTGATCCCGACGTTGACGTCCGCAGTGCCGTAGAAGCTCCAGCGAAAGCCGCTGATCAGGTACACGACCGGATTGAACAGGGTGACCGTCTGCCACGGCGGCGGTAGCATCTTGATCGAGTAGAACGCGCCCCCGAGGAACGTCAGGGGCATGATCACCATCAGGGGGATCAGCTGTAGCTTCTGGAAATCGTCCGCCCACAACCCAATGATGAAGCCAAACATGCTGAAGGTCACGGCAGTGAGCAGCAGGAAACACACCATCCAGATCGGATGGGCGATCTCATAAGGCACGAACACGCGCGCCGTGATCAGAATCAGCGCTCCCAACATGACCGACTTGGTGGCTGCGGCTCCCACGTAGCCGATCACCACCTCGACGAACGACACCGGCGCTGACAGGAGCTCGTAGATGGTGCCGGCCCACTTGGGCATATAGATACCGAACGAGGCGTTCGAGATGCTCTCGTTGAGCAGCGACAGCATCACCAGCCCCGGGACGATGAACGCGCCGTAGCTGATGCCCTCCACGTCGCCCATGCGCGAGCCGATGGCAGCGCCGAACACCACGAAGTAGAGCGAGGTCGAGAGCACCGGCGACGCGATCGACTGCGTGACAGTGCGGAAGGTGCGGGCCATTTCGAAGCGATAGATCGCGCGTATGCCGTGGATGTTCATTCGCTCACCTGCACCGCTTGCGAGGACTCCGCCGTGTTGGCACGCACCAGGTGAACGAAGATGTCCTCCAACGAGCTTTCACGCGAATGCAGGTCCTTGAAGTCGATGCCGTGCTCGGCCAGCCGTCGCAGCAGCGTGGCAATGCCGGTCTGCTCGGACTGCACGTCGAAGGTGTAGACCAGCGTGTTGCCCTGGTTGCAGAGCTCCAGAGGCAGGCCGGCCAGCTCTTCGGGGATGCGCTCGAGCGGCACCTGCAGGCTCAGGGAGAGCTGCTTTTTGCCTAGCTTGCGCATCAAGGTGGCTTTGTCCTCGACCAGGATGAGCCTGCCCTGGAGAATCACGCCGATCCGGTCGGCCATCTGCTCGGCCTCTTCGATGTAGTGCGTTGTCAGGATGATCGTGACTCCTTGCTCGCGCAGCCGACGGACCATCCGCCACATGTCGTGGCGCAGCTCGACGTCGACGCCCGCTGTCGGTTCGTCCAGAAACAGAATTTGCGGCTCGTGGGCCAGCGCCTTGGCGATCAGCACCCGGCGCTTCATCCCACCCGAGAGCGTCATGATCTTGCTGTCCTTCTTGTCCCAGAGCGACAGTGCGCGCAGCACGCTTTCCAGGTGCGCCGGGTCCGGTGGCTTGCCAAACAATCCACGGCTGAAACGCACGGTGGCCCATACGCTCTCGAACGCATCGGTCGACAGCTCCTGAGGCACCAGGCCTATCTTCGCGCGTGCCGCACGGTAGTCGGACACCACGTCGTGTCCGCCGGCCGTTACGCTCCCGCCGCTCGGCGTGACGATGCCGCAGACGATGCTGATCAGCGTCGTCTTGCCCGCGCCGTTCGGACCAAGCAGCGCAAAGATCTCCCCGCGCTGGATCTCCAGGTTGATGTTCTTCAGTGCTTCGAAGCCGGACGCGTAGGTCTTGTGGAGGTTGGTGACGCTGATGATAGGAGGCACGTGATGCTTCTCCTCGAAAAAGGGCGCTTTCCGCCCCACCGGGGGCAAGCCGCCAACGCCTGGGATCCAGTTTCTAGTGGTCGTGGGGTCGGGTGGCGTCCTTCATCTGCTGCACGAAGGTCGCGGCGGCTCGGGCGGCTTGTGCTGGCTCATCCAGGTAGGGTTCGATCAGGCGGATCAGGGCCGAGCCGCAGATGGCCCCGGAAGCGCCGCTGGCAAGGGCCGCGCGCACGTGCTCGGGCTTGGCGATGCCGAAGCCCAGGAGCGGCGGCGGCGCACCGAGCTCGCTCAGCATGGCGAAGAGCGCTCCGTGGTCGAGCGACAGCTCGCTGCGGGCACCTGTTACGCCACGCCGGGTCACGCAGTAGGTGTACCCGGAGCCCAGGCGAGCCACGCGTTCGGCCGCCCGCCGGCTCAGGTTGGTGGGAGCCAGCATGATGCTGGCGATACCTTGCTCGGCGGCCGCGGCCACGAAGGGCGCTGCCTCCATGCTGGGCAGGTCGGCCACCAGCACCGAATCGAGCCCGGCCTTTGCAGCGCGCGCATAGAAGTCTTGGGGCCCGCGATGCGCCACGAGATTGGCGTAGGTCAGCAGGCCGAGCGGCACATCCGGAGCCGAGTCCCTCAGCTCGCGTACCAGGTCGAGCGCAGCCTCGATGCTCGTGCCGGCCCTGCGCGCCCTCAGTGCCGCTTCCTGCACCACGCTCCCGTCCGCAATGGGGTCCGAAAAGGGCAGGCCGAGCTCCAAGGAGTCTGCGCCCGCGTCCAGCACGGCGCGCAGCAGGCGTCGTGACGTGTCCGGGTCGGGATCGCCGAGCATCAGAAAGGGCACGAAGACGCCCTCGTTCGGCCCGAGGCGCTTGAAGCAAGCGTCGTAGCGTGCGCCTAGCTGCTGCACCGCGTCTTGTCCTTTGCCCGCTGCTGGTGGAACTCCTCGAACTGTCCAAGGTCCTTGTCCCCGCGCCCCGATAAGTTCACCAGCACGCGCTTGATGCCTTCCTCTTGCATCAACTGCAGCGCACCCGCGAGGGCGTGGGCCGACTCGAGCGCGGGGATGATGCCTTCCTTTGCAGCGAGCTTCGTGAATGCTTCGATCGCCTGCTCGTCGCGGGCGCCGATGTAGCGCGCGCGCCTGCTGGCCTGCAGATGAACATGCTCCGGACCCACCGCGGGGTAGTCGAGCCCGGCCGCCACCGAATGGGTGCTGCCGATCTGCCCTTCGTCGTCCTGCAGGACGAGGGTAGAGGTACCGTGCAGGATGCCCGGTCGACCGCGTGCCAGCGAAGCCGCGTGCGAGCCGAGGTCGCTGCCGCGGCCGTAGGGCTCGACACCGACCAACTGGACCTCCGGGTCGTCGATGAAAGCCGAAAAGATACCGATCGCGTTCGAGCCGCCGCCCACACACGCGACCACGGCCTCGGGCAGCTGGCCCGTGAGCTCGAGGTACTGCGATCTGGCCTCGGCTCCGATCACCTCCTGAAAGCGACGCACGATCGTCGGAAAGGGGTGCGGTCCGGCTGCCGTGCCCAGCAGGTAGTGGGTGTCGGGGTAGCTGTCGGACCAATCGCGCAGCGCCTCGCCAACCGCTTCCTTCAGCGTGGCATCGCCGTAGCGTACAGGCACGACCTCGGCCCCCATCAAGCGCATCCGGAGCACGTTCAAGTGCTGGCGCTCCATGTCTTTGGCGCCCATGTAGATGCGGACCCTGAACGAGAGCAGGGCGCCCACCATGGCCGTGGCGACGCCGTGCTGCCCGGCGCCGGTCTCGGCGATCAGGCGCCCCTTGCCCATGCGCCGCGCGAGCAAGGCCTGGCCGAGCACCTGGTTGGTCTTGTGGGCGCCCCCGTGCACCAGGTCTTCCCGTTTCAGGTAGATCTCGCCCTCGCGTGCATCGACCAGGTTGCGGCAGCGGTAGAGCGGCGTGGGTCTTCCCGCGTAGGAGCGGAGCAGCGAATCGAGCTCGCCGGTGAAGGCAGGGTCGAGGAGCGCGTCCCGAAAGGCCTGTTCGAGCTGCTCGAGGGCGGGCACCAGGAGCTCGGGCACATAGGCACCTCCGAAGGCTCCAAAGCGGCCTGGCGAGCCGCCGGCTCGCGGGGACTCTGCGGAGTTTTTACCTTTCGCGGTGACGCTATTGCTCGACATGGCCGTCGCTTCTCGAAGCCGGTCGGAGCGCCTGAAACAGCGCGTTCAGCTTGGGGCCGGACTTGCGCCCGGGGGCGATTTCAACGCCCGAGCACAGGTCGAGACCGTACGTGCCCAGCGCATCCGCCCTAGCCACGTTGCCCGCGTGCAGGCCCCCGCCAGCATCAAGCTCGCGCGGCGCTCGTCGAGCTCCGCGACGCGCGAAAGCACATCGTGCTCGAAGCCGCGACCTCGACCCGGCGCGGGCCCGTCCACGAGCAAGCGGTCTGCTGCTTCGAGCTTGCCCTCGAGCCGGGCCGCGACCTCGGAGGCGCCGTCCTCGGGCCGGATCCGAAGGGCCTGCCAGATCGGCACACCCGGCAGCAGTCTTTTGAGCTCGCGGCGCTGCTCGCTGCTCTCATCGCCGTGGAGCTGCACCACGGAAAGCCGCGCGCGTTCGGCGATCGATGCCACCTCGCGCGCAGGCTGGTCTTGAAACACCCCCACCAGGGGCAAGGTCGCTCGAACGGCGAGCGCCTCGGCCTGTTCGATGCGCAGCCTTCGCGGCGAGGACTGCGCGAAGACGAGGCCGCCGAAACTCGCACCCGCACGTTCGGTGAGCTCCAGGTCCGCTGCGCCGGTGAGCCCGCACACCTTGACCCGGCCGAAGACCAGGGCCTTGGCCGCCTGGCGCGGGTCCTCGGTCTTCATCAAGGCGCTGCCTACGAGCAGAGCGTCCACGCGAGGGCCGACCTGTTTCGCCTGGCTGCGGCTGCGAATTCCGGATTCGGCCACGAGCAGCCGATCGTGCGGCACCAGCGGCGCCAGGCGCTGACTCGTGTCGAGGTCGACGTCCAGCGTCTTGAGGTCGCGGTGGTTGATGCCGACGATGGGCGCATCCAGGTGCAAGGCGCGTTCGAGCTCCTCGGCCGTGTGCACCTCGACCAGGCAGTCCATCTCGAGCGAGGCGGCGAGCTCGAGACAACGAGTTGCCTCACGGTCGTCCAGGACCGACAGCATGAGCAGCACGGCGTCGGCTCCATGGGTCCTTGCCTCGAGCACCTGGTAGCTGTCCACCACGAAGTCCTTCATGAGGATCGGTCCGTCGAACGCTTGCCGAGCCTGCTGCAGATACTCGTGGCGTCCACCGAAGAAGGGGTTATCCGTGAGCACGCTGAGCGCGTCGGCGATCCCGCTGTAAGCTGCAGCCAGGGCGCGCGGGTCGAAGTCTGCGCGCAGCTTCCCCTCCGCCGGCGAGATGTGCTTCAGCTCGAGAATGAACCGGGTTCCTCGGCGGGCGAGCGCTTCCTTGAAGCTGCGCTCGCTCGGGGCAAGGTCGATACGCAGGCGCTCGGCAGGTCGTGCCTGCTTCCGCTCGCGCACCTCCCGCCGCTTGCTCGAGACGATGGTCCCGAGCAGATCAGCCACGGGTTTCCTCCACGAAACGTTCAAGCACGCGATACGCCTCGCCCCGGAGTGCTTCGAGGGCCTGCCCCACTCCCTGCCGCAAGTCATCCGCACGACCGCTCAGCCACAGCAAGGCGCCCGTGTTCAGTGCCACGCTGTCGCGTTGGGCCGGCGGCCCCTGGCCCTGCAGCAGGCGACGCAGGCCCTGCGCGTTGGCCTCGGGGTCGCCTCCTTGCAGGTCGGACAACGCAGCCGTCTCCAAGCCTGCATCGCGTGGATGCAAGGTGAGTGGGCGAAACCCGTCGGGGCCGACTTCGATCGCTTGGGTAGTCGCGTGAAGCGCGATTTCATCGAGTCCCCCTCCGTGCACGACCAGTGCACGCTGCACGCCGAGCTGGCTGAGCACCCGTGCGACCGGTTCGAGCCAGCGCGGATGGTATACCCCCACGAGCTGGATTGGTGGTCGCGCGGGATTGACCAAGGGGCCGAGCAGATTCATGACGGTAGGTGTAGCCAGCGTACGCCGAACCTTGGCCGCGTGGCGCAGGCCGGGGTGGTAGCTTGGGGCAAACAGGAAACAGACCCTCGTGCGATCGAGCGCGCGCCGGGCCACTTCGGGTGCCGGGTCGATGCGCGCGCCCAGGCGCTCCAGCACATCTGCTGAACCGCACTGGGACGAGACCGAGCGGTTTCCGTGTTTGACGACCGGCAGCCCCGCGGCGGCCGCCGTGAAGGCGACCGCGGTAGAGACGTTGAAGGTGCCCAGCCGATCCCCTCCGGTACCCGCACAGTCCGCGAACAACCCGTCCGGGCGCGGGAAGGGCGTTGCGGCCTCGAGAACAGCCTGTGCGGCGGATCCGATTTCGATCGCCGACTCGCCCCGCGCCTTGAGCGCGACCAGGGCCGCGCAAAGCTCGATGTCGTCGAGCTTCCCCACGACCAGGGCGTGAAACAGGGCCTTCGTTGCCTCCGGCGGCGGTTGCTGCCCGTCGATCCATGCGTGAACGGCCTCATGCATGAGCGGTGTCCTCCATCAGCAAGCGCACCACGTTTCGCAGCAAGCTGTCCCCCTCGGGAGTCAGTATCGACTCGGGGTGAAACTGAAAGCCAATCTGTCTGGATGCAAGATCGGAAATGGCCATGGCCATGCCTTCGTGCCGGGCGTGCACGCGAAAGCGCGCCGGTACCTCGTTCACGCACAGGGAGTGGTAGCGCGCCACGCGCAGCGGGCAGGGCAGCCCGCTGAAGGGTCCCTGGCCGTCGTGTACGAGCCGGGTGGCTTTGCCGTGCACCACCTGTGCTGCGCGCACGAGCTCGGCGCCGGCTTCCTCGAGCACGGCCTGATGCCCCAAGCAGATTCCGAGCACGGGCGCGAGCCCCCTGAGACGACGCACGAGCGGCACCAAGCAGCCCGCGGACGCCGGCCTGCCCGGCCCGGGCGATAGCACCACCAGCCTGCCCTGCGCCAGCTTGTGGGCCTGCTCCACCGAGACGGAGTTGCGGTGAACCGAGACCTCGAGGCCGAGCCGCCCCAGGGCCTCCGCGAGATTGTGCGTGAAGGCGTCACGGTTGTCGATCAGCAAGACGCGCTTGTTCGCGACGCAACCGCTCTTCATGACGCAACCGCCTTGAGCGCATCCAGAAGTGCCTGGGCCTTGCGGCGCGTCTCGATGGCTTCGGCCATCGGGTCGGAGTCGGCGACCACGCCCGCGCCCGCTTGCACGCGCGCGCTGCCCTCTTTCACCAGGGCCGCACGGATCGTGAGCGCCGTATCGAGCTCCCCTTCGTTGGTAAAGTAGCCGACCGACCCCGCGTAGGGTCCGCGCTTCGTTGCCTCGACCTCGCGCAAGAGCTCCGCAGCCCGCAGCTTCGGGGCTCCAACCACGGTGCCCATGTTGAGCGTGGCCTCGAGCGCGTGCAGGGCATCCAGCTCCGGGCGCAGTGTTCCGCATACCGTGGAGACCAGGTGCATGACCCTGGCGTAGCGGTCCACGCCCAGGAGCTGCCGCATCGAGCGCTGTCCAGGCAAGCACACTCTGGCCGCATCGTTGCGAGCCAGATCCACCAGCATCATGTGCTCGGCTATCTCCTTGGTATCGAGTCGCAGCTCCGCCTCCAGCCGGTCGTCTTCGTCCGCGTCTTCGGCTCGACCCCGCGTTCCCGCGATGGGTCGCAGCCGCAGCATGCGCTCGGCACCCTGACGGCGCACTTCTACCGCCGTTTCCGGTGACGTCCCAAAGAGGGTGTGGTCGTTCGCGGCCACGAAGAACATGTGAGGGCTCGGATTGCTCACGCGCAACGCACGGTAGGCTGCAAGCGGGTTCGGGCAGGGCAAGCCAAAGACCCGCGAGGGCACGATTTGAAACACCTCACCCTCGAAGATGCGTTCCTTGAGCTCGGCCACCTGCCGGGCGTACTGCTCGTCGCTGAGCGAAACTTCGAGATCCGGGAAACTGGCCACAGGCCCGCTTCCAGCCACCCTGTCCCTGGGGGGCGAGGGCAGCTGCGCCTCTGAGGGGCGCTCCCGAAGCCGCCGCAGGGTATCGACCACGCGCGCGTGCGACCGGTGATCGACCTCGCAGCGATCCCCATCCCCGCCGAAGACCGTCGTGATCACACGACAGGTCTCGGAGGGATGCTCTACGATCACGAGCTCTTCGGCCAGCCAGAACAGGAAGTTCGGGTAATCGAGCGGATCGAGCCTGGGCCCAGGCAGCGACTCGACGGTGTCGATCAAGTCGTAGGCGAACACTCCGGCTGCCAGCACGGCATAGGGCTCGGGCTCGCCGAGCGGCGTGTAGCCTGTGGTCACGGCGCGCAGGGCGTCCAGGGGCGATGGCTCCTGCAGGCGTTCCGTGTCGAGCAGGCCTTCATCGGGCCGCGGTCCGAAATCGGCGATCAGCTTGCCGCGCTCCTTGCTGAGCGTCGAGGCGCGATCGGCCAGGCGTCCGGCCGCGTGCTCCAGAGCCGCGTTGCCGTTGTCCGAGTGCGCTTGAAGGGTCACCGTACGCTCTCTGCAGCTAAGCGTCACCGCAGCCTTGGTCAGCACGATGCTGCGGCGAGCCAAATGGTGCTCGCGCGCGGTCGAGTCCAGCACGACGCCGGGCCGCGGTGCGCCCAGCGCGCCGAACAGCTCCACAGGGTCCGGAGCATAGGGCAAGCGACTGGCGAACGTCCGGACTTCGCCCGGCCCTGGCGCGGGTGCTGACGTCATGGCGAGGTACTAGCACCGTCCGCGGAGATTTGAAGCGGTGAAGCAGCTAGCAGAACCGCTAGCTACATGACGGTGCGAAAGTAGGGGAGGTTTTTCCATGATTTCGGCAACCGGATAACTGGGCGGTCAACCGAAGCTGCGCTTTGTCGCGGGACCGAGCCCGAGGCCGAGAGGGAGAGCGAGTTCGGATTCGGAAGCAGAGGGCAGAGGCCGAGACGGAGGCAGAGGGCCGCGGTGGAGGCAGAGGTCCCGATGCCGATGCGGAGGCGGATGTCGGGTTCGGACATCGGGCTCCCGGTTCCGGGTTCGGGTTCCGGGGTTCGGAGCTTCATGGGCTCGCTGGAGATGCACGAGCCGCACTCGGCCACGACGATCCTCGGCGGCCAACCCCGGACAGTTTCACGGAACTGCCCGCTTCTTGGCTCTTCGCGATCAGCCTCGCTGGTATACCTCCTTCGGAAGCGCCTCCCCTTTCAACGTAACCTTCATCTGGTCATCATCATTCGTGATAGCAAGAAGAGTACCGTCGATTTGAAGACGGATGCTACTGTCCTTGACGAAGACTTTCTCCAGCTGACCCGTAGCCTCGGAGATTGGCCGCCACGTCGTAGACGTATGCGGCGCGTCTCCGATTTCTCCGTCGAAGGTCGTAACCAAGACGCTACCGTCGCCAGCACAACCGAATGTGAATCGCAGCCCGCTCTCAAAGCTGAGCAGCAATTCACCCGCTTCCCCCTGCTGCTCGAGTCCGAAGAACACAACCTGCAAAGCGACGGACTGAACAAGCTGTCCTACAGATCTCTGGAGTCGGTCGACTGCGTTCTTCATGGAACGACCGTCCCAGAAAGGAAGCGTGCGTTGCTCGAACCACCCGGTAAAGCAAAATACGTGACGAAGTCTCCGCCAGGCGTGGTAACGACCACATCCCTTCCCCGCCGGAAGAAGTGGACAGGCCCTTCAGTTCCTCCAGGTCCCTGACCTCGAAATGTTCCCGACAACGGGGCGCGCGAAGCCGACCGGGGTTGGCTGCGTGCGCGAAGCCGAACAGGGCTGGCGTCCGCTGGCGTAGAGGCGGCGGCCGTCGCCCATGAGGCAGCAGGGTGTCCGGTATTTCAAGGGGTTTGCGTCTCGGTACGGTCGTTGCTGCGAGCACGGACATGACGCAACCACGACAGTACCTGCCGGGCTCCACGTACATGCTGACGCGCCGGGTGATCGGGAGGCACTACCTGCTGCGGCCCGATGAGCTGGTGGGGCAGATCTACTTGTATTGCCTGGCCACCATGAGCGAAAAGCACGGCATCGTTTGCCACGGTTTCACGCTGATGAGCTCCCACAGCCACTTAACCGTGACCGATACACGAGGGGAGCTCGGTGCTTTTCTGCGTGACTTCCACCGGCTCGTGGCCAATGCGATGAAGCTGGTGCGCGACTGGGACGGCATCCTGTGGGACGGCAGCGAGCCCTCCGTCGTACGCCTCGAAACACCGCATGCATTTCTCCAACAGGCGGCCTACGTGATCGCGAACCCGGTCAGTGCGGGCGCGGTACCGCGCTCCAAGCAGTGGCCAGGGCTTAGGCGTCGGGTCAAAATAACATCGCCACTTCGATTTCGATCCATCCCGTCCAGCGGTGTTGCGCCGCCTTCGAATACAGGGAGTATTCGCGCGACAGCGCGCCTTGCTGGCCGGGCGCCTCAAAACCGACCTGGCAAT